>JALZKK010000250.1 GCA_030859285.1 Acidobacteriota bacterium
TTGGGCGAGTTGCGAGCGGCGGCGGGCGTGTGGGCCGTTCTCGGCAATCACGATCACTACACGGACGCAGAATTGACGACGCGCGCTTTGCAACGGCGCGGCATCAACGTTCTCAATAACGCCAACATGGTGATCCGGCGCGGCGGCGAAGAATTGCAACTTGTCGGGATCGACGATTGGTCTTGGGGCCAGACCCGTTGGCCGCGCGCGCTGCACAATCTCGATCAGTCGCGTCCTTCCATCCTGCTCTCGCATCAGCCGCTCGTCTTCGATCACGAGGAGGCCGCGAGTTTCTCCCTCATCATCGGCGGCCACACGCACGGCGGCCAGATCAGCCTACCTTTCATCGGCGCGCCCGCCCGTTTTATCGACGAGTTCAAATACCTGCGCGGGCTATACCAACGCGGCGACCACAGCCTCTATGTCTCGCGCGGCACGGGCGTAGTCGGCCTGCCCGTGCGTCTCGGCGCGCGACCGGAGATCGCGGCGTTGCGGTTAAGAGCGATTAAGAGCGGGAGACGGGGTGAGGGGGCGATGTGGCGATGAAGCGGAACAACTTTGGTCTCTCACCGTCGCCCCGTCGCCGCTTCTCCCCGTCTGTCTTCATTTCATCCTTCCGCTTTCACCGCGCTACAATGCGCGCACGATGAAACTCATTCAGCACATCAACTCGCCAGCCGACTTGCGCCGGCTGAAGGTGGAACAACTGCCGGAAGTTGCGACAGAAATTCGCCAACACATCATTGACACGATGTCGCGTGTGGGCGGACATACGGGCGCGTCGCTTGGCGCGGTCGAGTTGGCCGTCGCCTTGCATTATGCGTTCGACACGCCGCGTGACCGGCTCGTGTGGGACGTGGGGCATCAGGCTTACGCGCACAAAATTTTGACGGGGCGACGCGAAGGACTCCCGACGATCAAGCAGTACAACGGACTGAGCGGATTCTTGCGGCGCGACGAATCGGAGTTCGACACCTTCGGCGCGGGCCACGCTTCGACTTCGCTCTCCGCCGCGTTGGGGATGGCGATTGCGCGCGACCGGCAAGGCGAGCGGCATCACGTCGTCGCGCTCATTGGCGACGCTTCGCTCGCCGGCGGGATGGCAATGGAGGCGATCAATCAGGCCGGCCATTTGAAGACGCGGCTGATCGTGTTGCTGAATGATAACGAGATGTCGATTGCCCCGGCGGTCGGCGCGTTGACGGGTTATCTCAACCGTCTGCGCGAAGCGCAAGGCTATCACCGCTTCAAGGACGAAGTGGGTGAGACGTTGCGCGCGATCCCGTCGGCGGGCGAGCGGCTTTATCAGGCGGCGAAGACCGTTAAAGACGCCATCGCGGCGGCGGTTTTGCCGGGCGCGCTCGTCAACGAGTTAGGCTTTAAGTACATCGGCTACGTTGACGGCCACGACACGACCGCGCTGGTTCACGCTTTGCGCGAGGCGCAACAAGTTGAAGACGGCCCTGTGATCGTCCACGCGCTGACGACGAAGGGGAAAGGCTTCCCGGCGCGCGAGAAAAATTATTACGCTTGGCACGCCACTGGTCCCTTCAATCCGCAAACCGGGCAAGCGATCAAGTCTTCGTCGTCGGCCCCGACCTACACCGCCATCTTCGGGCGGACGCTCTGCGAGTTGATGGCACAGGACGAACAGATCGTCGCCCTCACCGCCGCGATGCCTGATGGGACGGGGATCGACATGGCGCTCGAACGATTCCCTCAACGCGCTTTCGATGTCGGCATTGCCGAACAGCATTGCGTGACGTTTGCCGCCGGGATGGCGTGCGAAGGCTTGAAGCCGGTCTGCGCGATCTATTCAACGTTCTTGCAGCGTGGTTTCGATCAGTTGGTGCATGACGTGTGCTTGCAAGGCTTGAACGTCAAGTTCTGTCTGGATCGCGGCGGCATCGCGGGCGGCGACGGGCCGACGCATCACGGATTGCTGGACATCGCATACTTGCGCGCGATCCCGAATCTCGTCGTGATGGCTCCGAAGGACGAGAGCGAGATGCGCGACATGATGCTGACGATGTTGGAGCATCAAGGCCCGGCGGCGATGCGTTACCCGCGCGGCAACGGCGTCGGCGTGTCGCTCGAACGCGCGCCGCAAGTTTTGGAGATCGGCAAGGCGGAGATTTTGCGCGACACCGGCGCGGGCGAAGTGGCGCTCATCGCTTACGGCTCGATGGTGCATCCGTCTCTGAAAGCGGCGGAGCGGTTGGCGAAAGAAGGCATCGAAGCGACCATCGTCAACGCGCGCTTCGTCAAGCCGTTGGATTCGAGTCTGCTGCTCGCGCTGGCGCGCACGAAGCGTTTGCTCGTGACCGTCGAAGAGGCTTATCTCGCGGGCGGCTTCGGCTCCGCCGTGATGGAATTGCTGGTAGAGAACGGCCTGCTCGACCGTGTGCGCGTCGTCCGCATGGGCCTCCCCGACCGCATCGTGACGCATGGCGATGCCAAACTGCTCTTAGCGAAATACGGCCTCGACGCCGACGGCATCTACACGCGTGTCAAAGAAAGCGTCGAAGTCCTCGACGAACGCCGCATCAAAGCAAGGATGACGGCGGAAGGATGACGGCGGCAGAAAATCATTTCATCCTTCATCCTTGCTCTCGGCGGGCTGTTGTTTCTTCGACCGCGTGATTGATTAAGAAGTTGTGCCGTCGCGCGCAGCGTTGCCGCAGCCGTCGGCTTATGATGAGGAGATAGCCATGGAACCATTCAACGATCTTGATTCGCCAACTGAACGCACTTTGCTTGTTGCTTTCACTGACGTGACGGGCTTCGCTAAAGAGTTTCAAAACAGAACCAATCGTGAACTATTCGACCTCATGTCACAGTTTTACGAGTTGATTGGGAACGACGTTAAGATTTCGGGGGGCAAGGTTGTTAAATTCATCGGCGATGCGGCTTTGCTGGTTTATCCAGAGGAGGACGCCAAACGAGCAGTTGAGGCGTTGCAGCAACTCAAAGCCACTGCTGACGATTGGCTCAAAGCGCATGGGCTAAGTGGAGAGTTTCGCGTTCGTGCTCATACGGGGCCGGTCATTTGCGGCCCCTTAGGAACGGCGGGCGAAAAACGGTTTGACGTGCTGGGTGATACCGTCAATGTCACAGCGCGTCTTTATCCCAACGGGTTTACCCTCTCACCAGAACTGCAAAGGCATCTTCGACCTTGAGTTGACATAAGAGACGAAGGTTATAGCCAATCAACGACGGCACAACAAGGTGCCGCACTTGACCGCTCTCAGTGTGCCCTTCATCAATCTTGTGTGGCGCGCCGTAGCCTGTCGCTTTCGTCGGGCGGCAGATGAGCTTCGGCGTTGGATTGCGCGCCGCTCATATTTGTGAGCCGCGCGCTTTTCGTTTCCGGGCGCACGATTTCGGGCGCGACGAAAGGCACACCAGCAGTAGAATTGTTTTGGCTTGCGTCCGCGCGGCAAGCGGTGTGGCCCGCCGTAAGCTCAACTATTTTGTGGTTTATTGGAAGACAGCGGGGCGTGTGGAGTCCGCATCTCAACAACGCCAAATTTCTGGCCTGACAGTTGCAGTCGGTTAGTTGATAATTTTTATCAGAAGATGCTTTGGCGAAGTTGAGATGAAATCAGTAGAGACACAATTCCCGGCAGACGAGTATGACCCGGAAGCGACTTTGGTCGCGCCGCGATTCGACGCGCGGGAGGAAGTCACGGCCCGCCCGGTCGTGCCGCTCGCGGATGAGGTTGTCCCGCGCGGGCGGCGGGCATTGCCTTTCTGGTTGCTGTTCGTGGCTGCATTTATTGGCGGCGTGGTCAGCGTCCTCGGCTTTTATTTTTACCAACGACAGCAGCCAGCGCAGAGACAGCCGGAAACGCTCGTCGTCCAGCCACAACCGACGCCCGCGCCGATGCAAATGATCATTGAGCCGACGCCCGCGCAAATCGCGATCATCGAGACGGTCGAGGAAACAGAGGCGGCAGACGAGGCGTCCGCCGAAACGGTCGTGAATAACGAACGACGCGATGATGCCGGCGCGATCGAAGATTCGCCGGCGAAGGAGACGAACCAACCGGCAAAGCGCAAAGAACGAAACGACGAACGCGAGCGACAAACGTCCCCGCGCGTGCGGCGCGACGACGAACGCCCGACGCGGCGTGACGACGCGAGCCGCCGCAACGAGGAACGGGAATCACCGGCACGCCCGGCCCGAAGGAGAGAGACGACTGAGACCCGCCCGCGCACGGCACAGCCGCGACCGTCGCCCACGCCCGCGTCCCGCAACGCCTCGCGCATCCGCGACATCTTCGAGGGCGTGCCGCCATTCTAAATCGAAACTTACAACATTCGTACACTTACGCAGCCTTCAACTTTCGAGCAGCAACCAGTTCAGCCAGCGCTTGATCTACTTCCGGCGTGTGGTAGATGTCTGACAGTTTATAGCACCACGGTCCGTTCCCTTTGAGATGCCAGATCACATCACCAACCAAATCACTAATGCGCGTCCGCTTGTGGTTGCGCGTGCATTTGTCATGCACGTCACCGAAGGCGCGCTCAACCGGGTTCGCGCGCGGGCAGTAGGCGGGCAAGAACACCAACTCGAAGCGCGGATGTGCCGCGAGCCATGCGACCACCGCCTGCGCGGTATGAATGCGGTAGTTGTCCACCACCACATAGATGCGCGTGAATTTGACAGTCAGACATCTGTGGTCAATCACTTTCAACAGGTCAAGAAAGAGCCAGCGGTTTTTGCGCTCACCCACGACCGCAAGCATCTTGCCTGTGAGGTAGTTGAGCGCGCCCGCCAGATAGTTCTTCTGATTCGTGCCCGGCGTCATAACTTCGACTTGCGTGCCCTTCGGCATCCATGCATAACCGATCTTCGCCAGCAAGTGAATATCCAGTTCATCGGCGAAGAACCGGGCTTCTGTGGGCAACAATCCCTCAATTATCGAGCGAATGCGGGCGAGTTTCGCCGCCCGCTCCGGGTCATCATCGCGCGCTGTGTGGCGCGCCCGCTTCCAACTGTAGCCCAGCTCATGCAACCACCGCCGGATGGTTTCGCGCGACACCCTGACTCCTGGTCGCGCGTGGAGTTGCAAAGCCAACGTCGCACAACTCCAACGTACACGACACCACCCGAACGCCGACGGCGTGCGCTTGATGAGTGCCACGAGCGAGCGTTTGAGCGAGGGCCAGGAGCGCCGTGTTTCACTGTCTGCTTCGGCATCCGCCAACCAGCGTTCGCCACGTTTGTAAGCCGCGACAATCCGATAAATACTCGACCGCGAGCAGAACAGGAACGAAGCAATCTCGGACGGCGTGCGCCCAACCGCGCACAACAACAGGATGTGCAGAGCGAGCAAGTAGCCGTAGCGGGTAGCGCGCAACTCCTTCAACATTGCGGCTTGTTCGTCGGCAGCAATCTCAAGTATCGTTTTTCTCGGCACAGACGGTTCACCTCAATACATCAGTTTGGTCGTACTTACCGATGTATCAGAAAGAACCTCTCTGTGCCAATCTTATGTGCTTCGATTTAGCCTGCCGGCAGGTTTCGAGTTTTGAGTTTCGGGTTTCGAATTTCCTGATTCGAGTCGAGAACGATTGTTC
>JALZKK010000176.1 GCA_030859285.1 Acidobacteriota bacterium
TCGATGAAGGCGGAGTCTGCATCGGTCTCGTCCGGCTGCACGACATCGTGCGGAGCGGCGTGTGAGAGCAAGGATGAAGGCGGAAGGATGAAGGATGAAGTGAAGGCACATGCGAGAATGAGAGTGACGGAAGGACGTTTGAATTTGTTCGTGCGCTTTCCGCGTCGTCTTGCGCTGGTTCATCGCGCGGTGATTTGCGGGACGTTGATTTTCATCAGCACGGCTACATATCCGTCTGTCTGCATCCTTGCCAGACAGACACAACGGGCGCGAGAAGTTAAAGCAATTCCGGCAGGCGAGGTGTCGGTCATTCTCAACGGGAAAATTTTCAATGCGCTGCTCGAAGCGATCTTCTCGCTCGATCAGCCGCTCGCTTACCCTTTGTCGCGCGGCGGTTCGTCGGCAGGCTGCGCGAGCGAGATCATGTTGGTGCGCGCGGCGGAGGGCGTGACGACGGCGGTGCATTTCCGCGACGGGCGCATCGACGCGCCGCTCGCTTTTCGCGGCACGTACAGCGCGCCGCTCTTGGGCTGTCTGAAATTTCAAGGCTGGGCTGACGCGACGCTCGAACTCAGCTTTGACGGAGCCAAGCAAGCGCTCGTCGCCCGCGTCCGTGTCAGACAAGTGCAACTAAAAAATGTGCCGTCCATTTTTGCCGACGGCGTGACCGCCTCCGTTCAAGACGCCATCGACGCGCGCGTGAACCCCATCGAGATTCTGCGCGCCGAACAACTCTCCGCCCGGCTACCGCTCACGAAAGCCGGCAGCAACGCGACCCTGCGCCTGCGCGCGCGCGAAGTCCGCCACGAGATCGCGCCGGGCGAACTGCGCCTGCGAATCGTTTATGAATTTGTGCGCGAAGGTTGATCTTGAACTCGATCAGACTGCCGGGGCTGTGCTTACGCCGTTTTGCGCTCGTAGGCGAGCCGGGCGGAAGTGGTGGCCGGCAGATCGACGACTTCCCAAGCCGTGTCGTCGCGGAGCAGCTTCGTCATCAGCATGGTATGGAAGAGATGGCCGCTACGTTCGGCGCGGATGCGGCCTAAGAGCGGCATTCCTAAGAGTGAGAGATCGCCGATGATGTCGAGAATTTTGTGGCGCACGAATTCGTCGCGGAAGCGCAGCCCCGTCTTGTTGAGCATCCCTTCGGGCGTCAGCACGATGGCGTTGTCAATTGAGCCGCCGCGAATCAGATTGGCGCGGCGCAGCGCTTCGATCTCAGCGGTGAAACCGAAAGTGCGCGCGGCGGAGATGTCGCGACCGAAGCCGCTCGGCGCGAGTGCGTCGAACACGAAATGTTGGACGCCGATCAGCGGGTGCTGAAAATCGATCAGGCAATCGATCTCGCAACCGTCAAATGGCTCGACGCTCATCCGCCGGTTGCCTTCTGCGACCGAGACTTTCCGTCGCACCCGCAAAGCGCGCCGCGCCGCCGGTTGCTCCACGATCCCGGCTTGCTCGATCAATTCCGTGAACGGCTCTGACGAGCCGTCCATGATCGGCAATTCAAGATTATCGACTTCGACGCAACAGTTATCCACACCGCCGCCGCGCAAAGCCGCGAGCAAGTGTTCTACGGTCGAGAGCGTGACACCCTTTTGCATCAACGTCGTCGCATAGCTGCAATGCGCCACCGATTCGACTGTCGCCGGAATCTCGAAGTGATCGAGGTCTGTCCGCACGAAGATGTAACCCGTATCGGGCGGCGCGGGGACCAAGCGCACCTGCACCGGCACAGCCGTGTGCAAGCCTAAACCGCTGGTCGCGGCGGGCGCGGCCAATGTCGTCTGTTTAATCAAAATAGTGTCGGATTCCTCTCGCGCTGACTAACGCGAGGCGTGCTGAAGAACAAGAACACCCGGCACAACGGCAATGACTGTGCCGTGAGAAGAGAGTCTATAGAACTCAACAAAAAGACCATTCATCCACGCCTCGGACGCGCACGCTGTTGCAGCTTGACAACAACACAGCCGTATAAGCGCGGTACATGTGCAACACTACTCAAGTTTGAAGTTTGAGGTTTCAAGACGAACAGCTTCAAACCTCAAACTTCAAACCGTGCTTGTCACTCATCGTCCCTTTTCCTTATCATCAACGGACAATGCCACCGTCGAACTCTTCCGCCGCCGCTGCGCCTGAGCGCGTCTATTTGATCGACTCCCTGTCGCACATCTTCCGTGCCTTCTTCGCGCCGATGGGGGCGCGCATGGAGCCTTTGACGAACAGCCAAGGGCAGGTGACACAGGCTGTCTTTGTCTTCACCAACATGCTGCGAAAGCTCTTGGCCGACGAGCAACCGCATTATATCGCCGCCGTCTTCGAGTCGGGCGTGCCGACGTTCCGGCATGAGATGGATGCGAATTATAAAGCGAATCGCGCCGAGATGCCGGACGAGTTGTCGTCGCAGATTCCGTATATCATGCGCGTCTGCGAGGTGTTCAATATCCCGCTCTTGAACGTTCCCGGCTTCGAGGCCGACGATGTAATCGGAGCGCTCGCGGTGCAAGCGGCGGAGAAAAACTTGCAGGCCGTCATCGTCTCGAACGACAAGGACATGTGCCAGTTGGTGCGCGATCCGGCGATCATCTGCATGAGGCAGAATTCGCAAAACGTGAAGCGCAAAGAACCTGTGCCGCCCGTCGAATGGTGCGACGAACGTTGGGTCGAGGCGAAGTTCGGCGTGCCGCCCGCGCAGATTATCGACTTGCTTGGATTGATGGGTGACTCGATTGACAACATTCCCGGCGCGCCGGGCATCGGGGCAAAGGGCGCGGTGCAAATCGTCAAGCAGTTCGGCTCGATTGCAGAAGCCCTCAAGCGTTGGGAAGAGGTCAAGCATAAAACTTACCGCGAATCTCTGCGCGATAACGCGGATGTGATCCGGCAATCGCGCGAGTTGGCGACGATCAGAACGGATGTCAACATCCAACTCGATCTCGATAAGCTGCGCTGCAAAGAGCCGGATCGCGCCGCCGCTTACAGTTTGTTCCGCGAGCTTGAATTTCAATCTCTGACGCGCGAGTTCGCCGACGCTGCCGGTGTTGCGGAAGTATCAAATGTGGAGCGGCGCTATCGCCGCATCACGACCGGCGCGGAGTTGGAAAAACTCGTGCGCCAACTGTGGGATGCGGATCACTGGAGCTTCGCCGTCGCCGATTCGACGCCCGCCGGAGCCGGGCAACAAGGCAGCATGAGAGACCAAGCCATGCCTTCCGGCATCGCGATCTCGACTGCCGCGCACACTGCCGCGTTCATCGACTTGGAAAATTTTGCAGGCGGCAGCGAAGCCGCGTCCGCGCCGCTCGGCGACGTGCTGTCGAACGGTCTGCTCTCAAAGTCCGTCCACGATCTGAAACGCGCCGTCGCCTTGCTCACGCCGCTCGGAATTGAGCTTGCGGGCGTGACGGACGATACGCTGCTCGCGGCTTACCTGCTCGATCCCGTCCGCAGCAAGTACGATTTAGCCGATCTCGCGCGCGAGGCTGCCGGCGGCGAAGGCTGGACAGACGCGCCCGACAATTGGTCCCCCGCGCATTGGCGCGCTGCCGAAGCCGCCGACCTCACCGCGCAAGTCGCCGACGTGCTGCACGGGCGCATTCTCGAACAGGGACTCGAAGCGATCTACACCGAGATGGAATTGCCGCTCGCGCCCTTGCTCTATCGCATGGAAAGCGCGGGCTTGCGCGTGGACATCGACGTGCTGCGCGACCTGTCCTCCTTCTTCGGCGCGGAACTCGCGAAGCTGACCGAACAGATTTACAAAGAAGCCGGGCGCGAGTTTAAGATCACTTCGCCGAAGCAGGTCGGTGAAGTCTTGGAAGAGTTGAATATCAGCACGGGCCGCAAGACCGCGACCGGGCAAGTCTCGACGAGCCGCGCCGTCTTGGAAGAACTCGCGCAGAAATACGAACTGCCGCGACTGATGATCGAATATCGCGAACTAGACAAACTCAAGACAACCTACACCGATACGCTCCCCGATCTGATTGGCCCGGACGGGCGTATCCACTCGGAACTGAATCAGACAGTAACAGTGACGGGAAGACTCTCTTCCAGTTCTCCCAATCTGCAAAACATTCCGATCAGAACCGAACTCGGTCGGCGCATTCGCCGCGCCTTCATCCCCGACGAGGGTAACGTCTTCGTCGCGGCTGATTACTCGCAGCTTGAGTTACGTCTGCTCGCGCATGTGACACGCGATCCGGTAATGCTCGACGCCTTTCAGAAGGGCGAAGACATTCACACGCGTACGGCACAGCTCGTCTTCGGCGCAAAGACAAAAGAAGAACTGAGAGACAAACGCCGCTTCGCCAAGATCGTCAACTTCGCTATCGCTTATGCCGTCGAACCGTTTGGCCTCTCGCAGCGCGTCGGCATCTCGCGCAAGGAAGCCAAAGCGGTCATCGACGACTACTTCAAAACTTACAAAGGCATCCGCGAATTCATGGAGCGCATTCCCGCAGAAGCGCGCGAGCAAGGCTTTGTTCGCTCGCTCTACGGGCGCATCCGCCCGCTGCCCACGATCAATGATCGCAACGCCCAAATCCGCGCCCGCGCCGAACGCGAAGCCATCAATATGCCGATTCAAGGGACCAGCAGCGACATCGTGAAACTCGCGATGCTCAAAGTCGATGAAGCTCTCCGGCGCGAAGGCTTGCAAGCGCGGATGGTAATGCAAGTCCACGACGAACTCTTAATCGAAGCTCCGAAAAAGGAAGCCGAACGCGCCGCCGCCATTCTCAAGCGCGAGATGGAAACGGCGGTCGCGCTCGACGTGCCGCTCGAAGCCGAAGCCGGCATCGGCGAGAATTGGATGGACGTGAAGAAGTAGGCAGAC
>JALZKK010000258.1 GCA_030859285.1 Acidobacteriota bacterium
ATGAATCAATCGACCCTGTCGAACTGGAGGTCTGCGGTTGACCCAACAGCCGTCTCGACGCTCAACAGCTTGCCAAGATAAGTATGACTGACGAGAAATTTCCCTCCCCACTTCTAATAACGGGAGCGCGCGTCGTCCGCCCGCATGGCGTCGTTGGCGATGCCGGTATTTTAGTTGAAGACGGTCGCATCGCGCAGCGCTTAACCGACGAGAGCGAATTGCCTTTGACGTCTCAGACGCTCGATCTGAAAGGCTTGACGCTCTTTCCCGGATTTATCGACGTGCATATTCACGGCGCGGTCGGCGTCGATGTATTGGCGGCGGGTGTTGACGAATTGCAGGAAGTCGCGCGCTATCTTGCCACACAGGGCGTGACGGCGTGGTTGCCGACGTTGGTCCCTGCGCCGGATGAGGAATATGGACGGGCGGCGCGAGTTGTTGGGGAGTTGATGCGCGTGCAGGAAGACAAACAGACGCCACCGGCGGCGCGCGCGCTCGGCTTGCATTACGAGGGGCCGTTCGTCAACTCGGCGCAGTGCGGCGCGCTGCGGACGGCATATTTCAAAGTCTTCGACAATCCCGCACAGTTAAACGCGCTGGCAATGGTGAAACATGAAAGTGTGACTCACCTGATCACGCTTGCGCCGGAGATTGAAGGCGGGATCGAGTTGGTGGGCGAGTTGCGGCGGCGCGGCTTCGTCGTTTCCATCGGCCACACGCGAGCGGAAGTCGAGACGCTTGACGCAGCGTTCGCGGCGGGCGCACGGCACATGACGCATTTTTTCAACGCGATGACGCCACTGCATCATCGCCGCCCCGGCCCCGTCGGTTGGGGACTCATGCGCGATGCAGTGACTTGCGACATCATCGCCGATGGCGTCCACGCCGATCCGTTAATGCTCGCGCTGGCCTTGCGTTGCAAGACGGCGGAGCGGCTCGTCTTGATCAGCGACGCGGTCGCGCCCGCCGGCCTCGGCGACGGCGAGTTTCAAATGTGGGGCGAGACGATCACGGTGACAGACCGCCGCACCAGCAACGAGCGAGGCAGCATTGCCGGTTCGGTCATCTCCCTGCGCGACGCCGTGCGAATGATGCTCGGCTTAGGCGTGCCTGAACATGAAGTCGCGCAGATGGCCTCTTTGAATCCGGCGCGCTTGCTTGGGATTGATGATCGCTGCGGCTCGATTGAGGAAGGGAAGCGCGCTGATCTCGCCGCATTGGACGACGAAGGAACCGTGCAATTGACGCTCGTCGGCGGGCGCATCGCGTTTGACGCGCGGTAATTAGACGCGCTTCATGCGGCGTATCGAAGGCTCGGCGACGATCTGATAATCGTCTTCGTAAACCACGTAACCGGGGCGTTCGGCCTTCAGCAGTTCGATCAGTACGTTATGTTCTTCAAGTAGCGCAGCCAGCTCAAATGTTTTTTCCAGATGTCGCTGTGCCGTGTTTTTGAACCAGCAGATGCCGATGTTCCTGCCGTAAGCGCGCGGCGAGCGCGAGAAGATGTGCGGCTCGTCCAGATACTCATCGAACCATGACAGAATCTCTGCGAGCATATGCCTCGTGTAGTCAGGCAACTCCTCCTCGTCTTTCAACTCATAGGCAGCCGTGAAGATGCCCGCCGCCATGTGCGAGTGGTCATCGAGATAAAGTGTGACGAAGCGGAGAAACATGCGGCTGTGATTTGTTTGAGCATTTTTGTCTGCAAGATGAATGAGATAGCTTTGCCTGTGACCTTTCGCTAAAAGAGTTACTACTCTTCGTCCTCGTCTGCCGTTTCGGGCGGCGGCACTTCAGACATACTGCTCATCTGCGAGCGCAGCACGACTGCGCGCTCTGCCATCACCGCGCCCATCGCGCCCGGCTGCGGCGAGTTGATCCATTGCATCATTGACGACAACAGCAACTCTTTCAGACAAGCGAAAGAGAAGCCTTTGGTCAGTCCGACGAGTTGGGGGACCAATGCTTCCGGCATACGCATCTCCGGCTCGAAGTCGGCGTTCCAACGGCGGAGGTAGCGCTCGCGCTCGCGGGGGGCAGGCAGTTCGAAATAATACTTGCGGTCGAAGCGGCTCGGCCTGTCCAAGAGCGCGGGATCGAGCCGCTCCGGGTGATTGGTCGTCGCCAACACGACGAGGCCGGTGTTAGCCGCGAAGCCATCCAACTCGTTGAGCAAGAAAGAACGGCTCTCCTTTGTCACCAGCGAATCCAAGTCTTCCAACACGAGCAGGCACGGCGTCGTCTTCCGCGCTCGCGCGAAGACTTGCCGCAGATTGTCATGCTCCGTGCCGCGATACGACTTGAAGCTCTTGACGTAGAGGCACGGCTGGCCGAGTTCGTTGATCAAGGCTTTGACCGCGTGCGTCTTGCCGTTGCCCGGCGGGCCAATGAGCAGCACGCCACGCTTCCAAGTGACTTTGTACTTTTCATAAACTTCGCGCATTGCGAAGAAGCGCCGGAAGTCGCCGAGCAGTTCTTCCTTCAACGTGTCGGGCAGGATCAAATTGTCAAACGTCGCCGACTTGATCGAGCGGTACAACTCTTCGTTCTTGTGCCAACCGCCGCCGCTATAGACGAGGACTTCGCCACGCACCTCGATATTCCAAGTGCAGGCCGCGCGGAAAAAACTCTCGGCAATCTCGCGCGTCTCGGCCACGATCCAATGGCGGCGCGAGCCACAGCCAGCTTCGTCCCAACTGATCAACAACACGTCGAGCAGATGACCGTCCCACAGCACATTGAGCCAAGCGTTATCGATCTCCTGTTCAAAATCCCGGCCCAGACCTTTCCATTCGGTCGTCGTCTGGCAATAGAGCAACGGATCGTTGACGACGGCGCACAGCCCCGCCCGCGCGAAGGCTTCGAGATTGAAAGAGTAATCACTGCCTTCGACGAAAGTTTTATCCGACAGACGCTGCGCCAGCTTGCGACTAACGAAATAACCCGTCAGACGCGGAGGCTGTCGCAAAGCCTCGCTAATCAAATTTTCCCAGTTCATAGACATCAATCGAACGAGCGCGCTTCAGGCGCGCGGCAGCATCTCGCCCGCGCCCGTGAAGCGGCAGGCGAAAACAGACAGCTTCGCGCAGACCCTCGAAGGGCCGGCGCTTGCAGAAAGCTATTCAGAAAAAGTGTCTGGAATACACTTCGAGGGCGCAGCCACTCGCGTGGGCGCTAACGGAAACTGAAGAGCGGGATGTGAAGTAATACCAACATCATCTTTGACTCACTCGCAACGCAAAGTGCAGCCAACATAGATCGATTCCGCGAATGAGTCAACGAAAAAATGGTGAATGCGGAATGATGAATGATGAATATGTCGGAAGTTGAATACTGAACGCGACGGTTTCACCATTCAACGTTCATCATATTCATCATTTCGCATTCATCATTCATCGTTTCTTTGTGAACCCCCAAGCCCAGAAGCCGGAGGCGACGAGCGTCGGCAGTACGACGAGCGTTTGGAGGAGAAAAGCGATCACGTCGTTCTTCAAGTCGCCCGTGTAGTCGAGGCCGTTGACGCCGAGGAAGGACGCGACGAGCGTGACGAGCCAGTTGGCGTAAGCGGGAATAGCAACCGCGAGCGCGAGCCTTCGCAAACCGCGCTCGGTGTAGTGCAGGAATTGTAAGCTCCACGCGACGGCGATGAGCCAGAGGCCGCCGAGCAAGCCGTTGAGGTGCGCCGCCAGCGCGAGTTGCGGCGTCAAACGCGCGTCGGCATTAATGCCAAACTTATTCGTGATCGCCGCCGCCGTCCACAGTCCCGTCAGCATCCCGATGAAGAACAGCAGCGCGCCCGCCGCCGCTAGTTTTTTCTGTAAAGCGTTCATGAAAAGTACTGAGTACTGAGTACTGAGTACTGAGTAGGAAGGCAGTTGCTTTCACTCTGTACTCGATACTCAATACTCGAAAGAGCTTGTCTTTCACTCAGTACTCAGTACTCAGTACTCAGTACTCTTGTATCTCCCCGCTCGGCGGTACGACTCGTCGAGCAGTTCGATTGGATGGCAGACGCGGAGTTCCATCCCGGCGAGCCGCGCGCCTGCGCCGATCTGCATGTGGCAGCCGGGATTGCCGGTCGCCAGCGCGCGCGCGCCGGTCTCGCAGACGTGCGCGAGTTTTTCCGCCAGCACGAGCGCGGAGAGTTCGGGATGCAGCAAGTTATAGACGCCTGCGCCGCCGCAACAGCGGTCGCTGCCCGCGAGCGGGACGAAGCCGAGCGCCGGGATCGCTGCGAGCAGCTTGAGCGGTTCATCCGCCGCGCGCTGGCCGTGCAGCAAGTGGCATGAAGCGTCGTAAGTCGTCGCGCCATTATCGACACTCGCGCCACTTTCGATTGTGCCGAGTGATGTTAAATGCTGGCTTACGTCGCGCACCCGCGCGCTGAATTGCCGGGCGCGTTCGGCATACTCTGGATCGTCCGCGAGCAAGTGCGCGTAAGACGCGAGCAGCGCGCCGCAGCCGCCGGCATTGGTAATGATCGGCGCGTCTTGTCCTTCGTCTGCAAAGGCGTCAATGTTGCGGCGGGCCAGCGTGCGCGCGCCTGTGAGATCGCCGGCGTGTGCGTGCAGCGCGCCACAACAGACTTGTGCGCGCGGAGCTTCCGCCCGGCAACTATTCACGGCCAGCACGCGCACAGTCGCGCGGTTGACGCGCGCAAAAAGTCCTTCCGTCACACAACCTTTGAAGAGCAAGGCGCGTGAAGACGCACGCGCGGGCGGTACATCTGTATCAGACGACGGCTGCGAAGTTGGCGCGTGCAGTTTGGCTGGCGCGGAACTGTCGAGTAGCGCCAGCGCGAACTCGAATCGCCGGGAGAGCAGACGCGGCAGCTTGGAGCGCAAGAGAACATTGACGAGGCCGAGATCGCGCGTCAGACGAGCGGAAGTGAACAACGCACGCAGCAGACGCGGGCGCATCCACACGTGTGCGAGAGTGAAGCGCAGCACACGATCTAACCAACCCTGTTGAGCCGCATTCGCAAACAGATCGGCGCGGGCGGCTTCGAGCAGTTGGCCGTACTCGACACCCGCCGGACACGCGCTCTCGCAGGCGCGGCAGCCGAGGCAGCGGTCGATGTGTCGCGCGAAGGCGGGCGATGCGGCATCCAAGCGCCCTTCCTCGACAGCGCGCATTAAATAAATGCGCCCGCGCGGGCCGTCATTCTCATCGCCGGTCTCGACGTAAGTCGGGCAGGCATCGAGGCACAAACCGCAATGCACACACGCGAGCAGTTTGCCTTCGACGCTTTGTAACTCGCTTTCGTTGAGCTTGAGCGAATCAGTTCTCATCACAGAATGCAGGTATCTCCACATTGCACAAGCATGAAAGAGACGCTATCGAAGCGCCGGGTTGAATGAGTTATGAAATCTCTTCCAACCGCTCGACCTTCATTTTTTGCCCACGCAATTTGCTCCGCTACTTGATCAATCTCTTGCTCGATCTTCGTTAATCTTTCACCGCCGCCTCTACCAAAATCCTCAACTCTTTTACGCCCCTCTGAATAGACGATGCTCGTTGTAACTGTATCGGTGTCAGTCACCGGAGCGCGATACTTATCTCCGAGCGAGAAATAATCATTTTCGATGATTACCTTCGTAAGCTGCTCAAACTGCTCCTTTGAGATTTCACCATGATACTTACCTTTGCGTTTAGCATGAATGTCGCCAGCATATTCGGCTGTGCCATCTTTACGCAGCACAATTTTATAGCCAGAGCGGATTCCCCAACTTCCGCTGCGCTCAAGAGTGATTTCTGAGATTTGATATTTATCTTCGGCGAGACTCGGCTGCGGAGCAGAAGCGCAGCCTGCGACCCAAATCAGTGTGAATACAACAAATTGGATGCTGAAAGGACGCATCATCTGTCATTCCTTCTCAAGCCTCTGAATTTCGCCACTTCGCGGCTTTTCATGGACGGAACGTCCCCGCCGGATCGAGTTGCTGCTTGACGCGGCTCGTCAACTTCGAGAGCGAAGCAGCGTTGCTTGTAGCGTCGAGTTCTCTTTGAATCTGTTCCGGCGCTTTCTCCATCACGAACGAGCCGCCGGTCGCTCGCGCCATGCTGCGAATTGTTTCCAATGCGGGACGTGCGCTGACCGCTTCAGTTATCGCCTCATCGTAAAAGACGCGCAAGCGGCCAGCGCCGAGGCTGGCTTGCCACATTAAATCTTGACGTTCGCTCGCGAAATGCTGTTCGAGAGCGAGCAACAACGCGGGCATTTCACTCGGCTTCACGCCGGCGCGCCAGATCAATTGATGCTCCGGCCGGTACGGCAAAGCGGCGAGCGTTTGCCAGAGCCGCGCATCTTCCGCGCAGGTTGCGGCAACTAGCTTTTCCCCCGAAAACCATTCGCGCGCGGACTCAAGCTGCGCCGCCACCATTGCTCCAGAGCCGGCGAAGCGAATGAGCAGGATGGGACCAGTGGAGCGCGAGTCGATACCGAGCCGTCCGGCCAGCGGTTGCGATAGTAGCTCAAGAGCCACCGGGAAAAACTGTTTTGAAAGGAGCGCGCGCGCGGCGCGGAGTACAATATCAGTCGTCTTACCACTGACAATCAACGTCGCTTGACTCTCCGGGACGGGCCGCAGTTTCACCGTCAGTTCCGTGATCAATCCGAGCGTCCCGTAGCTGCCGACGAAGAGCTTGCACAAGTCGTAACCCGCAACGTTCTTGACCACGCCGCCGCCGGCTTTGATGATGCGACCGTCGCCCAGCACGACTTTCATCCCCAACACAAACTGGCGCGGCGTGCCGTAACCGAAACTCTGCGCGCCGCCGAGTCCGGTCGCTGCGACTCCGCCGAGAGTGGCGCTGCCGTCGTCCGGCGGATCGAGCGGCAGCCATTGTCCTTTGTGCCGCGCCGCTTCGTTGAAAGTAGAGAGCGTGTGTCCCGCTTCGACGGTCGCCACCAGATCGGCAGGCTCATGCGCGACAAGCCGTGTCAGTCGCCGGGTGGAGATCAAGAGATCGACGGGCGGCTGAGGCCGGTTATTGACGGCGGGCCACGTGCCTGAACCGGCAGGCGCGACGGTCAAGCCTTCGCGCGCAGCCAGTCGCACCACTGCGGCGGCTTCCGCCGTAGATGCCGGCGCAACGATCAGTAATTCGTCATGCATGTTGATGTGAGCCGAATCGACAATCTCTGCGAGCGCGTGATGAAGCGTGCGAGCATCGATTTGTTTCACCGTCCGCAACGGAGCGTGTGCAGAGCCTGAGCCGGCGGCGATTGCGAACGCCGGCGCACGCACGTCAGTTTCATCCGCCTCGCGGGTTGGCGTTTGCATCGCGCCGTTCGACGATTGGTCCCCTGTCTTGGACGCGACTGCCACGCGCGCTTCACCGCAACCGCGCGGTGCGGGGATGATCTTGCCGGGATTACACAACCCCGTCGGATCAAAGGCCGCGCGCACCGCGAGCATGGCGTCGAGATCATCTTCCGAAAAGATCAGAGGCATGTACGCGCTCTTATCAATGCCGACGCCATGCTCGCCCGTGATCGTGCCGCCTGCATTGACACATACGTTCATAATTTCGCGCCCGGCTTCTTTGACGCGCTGAACTTCATCAGCGTCGCGCGCGTCGAAGCTGATGAGCGGATGCAGATTCCCGTCGCCGGCATGGAAAACATTGGCGACCCGCAGACGATATTTCGCGCCGATGCGGTAAATCTCGCCCAGAACTTCGGGCAGGCGCGAGCGCGGCACGACCGCGTCTTGCACCATCAGATCGGGCGAGATGCGCCCCATCGCGCCGAACGCGCCCTTGCGCGCCGCCCACAGTTTTTTGCGCTCGGCTTCACTCGCCGCGTGCCGCACGTGCCGCGCCCCATATTTTAGGCAAATGCTCTCGGCGCGTGCAGCCTCTTGGTCTAATCCCGTTTCAATCCCGTCCAACTCGATCAGCAATGCGGCCTCCGCGTCGAGCGGCAGCCCTGCCGCGAAGACGCTGGCCTCGACCGCGCGGATCGTCGCGCCGTCCCCCATCTCCAGAGCGGCGGGGACAAATCCCGCGGCGATGAGCGCGGAGACGGCGCGGCTCGCCGCATCCACCTCCGCGAAATCCGCGAGCAGCGTCCGCACGGCGGGCGGCAAGGGGACCAGCCGCACTGTCGCTTCGGTCACAATGCCGAGCGTGCCTTCCGAGCCGACGAAGACGCCGAGCAGATCATAACCGTTTGTTTCAGGCGCGCCCGCGCCGCCAAGCTCAACAATCTCGCCGTCCGGCAAGACGACGCGCGCCCCAAGAATGTGATCGGTCGTCGTGCCGTATTTCAGACAGTGAATCCCGCCCGCGTTCTCCGCGATGTTGCCGCCGATGGTGCAGGCCGCGCCGCTCGAAGGATCGGGGACATAATGCAAGCCGAACTCTGCAACCGCGCGCGACAATTGCGCGTTGACCATGCCGACTTCGACGACGGCCAAGCGATTCTCAAGATCGACTTTTAGCAACCGCCGCATCCGCGCCAGTTCGATAATCACGCCGCGATTGAGCGCCAGCGCGCCGCCCGAAAGCCCCGTCCCCGCGCCGCGCGGCGCAAAAGGCACATACGCTTCCACCAATGCGCGGACGATGGCCGCGACCTGCTCCGTCGAAGCCGGGAAGACGACCGCGCGCGGCGGATGCTTGTGCTGCGTCAGCCCATCACACTCATAGACGAGCAGTTCGTCAGGCTCCGATAGCACACCATTGGTTCCGACGATGCGGCGCAATTTTTCGAGCAGTTGATCCACGAAGAAAATGCGATTGATCCGAAAAGAAAATTTTTACCGGACGGCGAGGCTAATGATACACTACGCGTCCGACCAATACGTAATTGTCGCTCTTGCTTATGGAAATCAAACTATTGCTCTCGCTGCTCGCGGCAGCTTGTGTGATGACTCAGACTCTTTCTTCAAGCGCGCAACCGATGAGTGCCGATCTCGTCATCATCGACGCCACAGTGCGGACGATGGATAAGCAGCGTCCGCAAGCGGAAGCCGTCGCCGTCTTCGGCAACCGGATCGCGGCCATCGGGACGACGGAAGAGATCAAGCGTCTCGCCGGCCCACAGACCAAAGTGATCGACGCGCAGGGCGCGCTCGTGTTGCCCGGCTTCAACGATTCGCACGTGCATTTCATGGACGGCGGCGCGCACCTCGCGAGCGTGCAACTGCGCGATGCCGCCACGCCCGAAGAATTTGCCGAGCGCATTCGCCGCTTTGCCGAGAAGACGCCGAAAGGCCGTTGGATCACCGGCGGCGATTGGGATCATGAGCGTTGGCCGGGAGCGCCGTTGCCGATCAAAGAATTGATCGACAAACACACGCCGGAGACGCCTGTGTTCGTCAATCGACTCGACGGCCACATGTCGCTCGCCAACAGTGTCGCGCTGAAACTCGCGGGCGTGACGAAGGAGACCAAAGACCCGCCGGGCGGCCTGATCGTCCGCGACGCGCAGACCGGCGAGCCGACCGGCGTGTTGAAAGACGCCGCGATGAGTTTCGTCTATGCCAAAATTCCGCCATCGAGTTTTGCAGAACAACTCGCGGCGGCGACGGCAGCTACCGATCACGCCGCGAGTCTCGGTGTGACGAGCGTGCAAGACATGTCTGCCGGCAATGATGTCGGCGTCTATCAAACGCTCGCCGCACAAGGTCGCTTGAAGACGCGCGTCTATGCCGTCTCACCTTTGTCTTTGTGGGAGCGGCTGGCAAAGACGGGCGTGCGCGCCGCCTTCGGCAGCCACCTCTTGCGGATCGGCGGCCTGAAGGGTTTCGCCGACGGCAGCCTCGGCTCGACCACTGCGCTTTTCTTCGAGCCTTACGCGGACGCGCCCGCCAATCGCGGTTTGCCGAGCGACGAGATGATCGCCGAAGGCGCGATGCACCAGCGCGTCGCGGCAGCGGACAAAGCCGGCCTTCAGATCATGATCCACGCCATCGGCGACCGCGCCAACGATCAGATACTTTCGTTCTTCGAGCAAGTCGGGAAAGAGAACGGCGCGCGCGACCGTCGCTTCCGCATCGAACACGCGCAGCACATCCGCCCGCAAGACATTCCGCGCTTCGGTCGCACAGGCATCATCGCCTCGATGCAGCCGTATCACGCCATCGACGATGGACGCTGGGCCGAAAAACGCATCGGCCCCGCCCGCACCGAAACGACTTATGCCTTCCGCTCGCTCCTCGACTCCGGCGCAACACTCGCCTTCGGCACTGATTGGTACGTCGCCCCGCTCAACCCGATGCTCTCGATCTACGGGGCAGTCACACGCCGCACCCTCGACGGCAAGCATCCGCAAGGCTGGATTCCCGCGCAGAAGATCACCGTCGAAGAAGCCGTCCGCGCTTACACCATCGGCTCGGCCTACGCCGAATTCGCCGAACGCGACAAAGGCACACTCACGCCCGGCAAACTCGCCGACATCGTGATCCTCAGCCAAGACATCTTCCGCATCGACCCCGTTGAAATCGACAAGACAAAAGTTCGCATGACGATCATGGACGGTCGGATCGTTTACGAGGATTAGAAATTAAGCCGGTCGGACGAAGTGTTGAGGTTCATAACCCTTCAACTAATCAGGAAGAGCGTGCGCTTTGCCGGGAGCGCGGGCATCCTTGCCCGCTGAGCGCCGCGAGGCGCGAATAGAACTTGCGTGGGCATACGACATTGAATGGAAGCGAAACTCGGTCAGCGTGCTGGCGCACGCTGGCGGGCAGGGATGCCCGCGCTCCCGGCCACGAGCGAATCGTTTCTCCACAAATGAGTGGTCAACATATGTAGTACCTGCTGTTGCTATGGAACTCAGCATTGTCGAAGGCTTACGCTCAATAAAATTCGATCTCGTGCTAACGTTGGCGTTGGCCGCGTTGTTCTTGTTCGTCGGAATGGGAGTGCAGCGGCGCGTCGGCTGGCTTGGAAGGGCGAGTATTCCGGCGGCGGCGATTGGCGGATTGTTGTTCGCATTGTTGGTGTTGGCGCTGCGCGCAAGCGGGACGCTCGGCGTGGCGTTGGATACAAGTTTGCGCGCGCCTTTGCAGACGGCTTTTTTTACGACGATTGGATTGAGTGCGACGCTGTCGCTGTTGCGCGGCGGTGGGTGGCGGATGATCTTCTTTTGGCTGATCGCTTCGTTGACAGCGGTGGTGCAAAATGTGGCGGGCATTGGGATCGCGCGTCTAGTCGGCGCTCCGGCGGCTCTCGGAATTATTTGCGGGGCTTTGACGTTGACGGGCGGGCCGGCGACGGGGTTGGCTTTCACGGAACAGTTTCAACAGAAGGGAATCATCGGCGCGGCGGAACTGATCATCGCTTCGGCGACCTTTGGCATTTTCATTTCGAGTCTCGTCGGTAATCCCGTGGCGACGACGCTGATACGTCGCTTTCGTCTCGCCGGCAAAAGCCGCGAGGCAGAAATTCAGCCACCGGGCGCGGCAGAGTTTTGGGCGATTGGCGCGACGGGACGCATCGAACAGCCTGAAGATGAAGTGAGCGATGATGACGGGCGCGCTCACGAAGTCGAGTCGTTGACGGCGGGCGTGCTGCTCCGGCATCTGTTGTTGATCTTGCTGGTGATGGGCGTCGGCGCATTGCTCAGTTTGGGCATAACGCGGTTGCATCTGACGTTGCCCGGTTATGTCGGAGCAATGATCGTGGCGGCGTTGGTGCGAAACTTCGATGATCGCGCCCGTTGGTTTCGGATCAATCCGCGCGCGGTCGAAGTCTTGGGAACTATCGCGCTCGCCTTGTTTCTCGTGATCGCGTTGATGGATTTGAAGCTGTGGCAGTTGGCCGGCCTCGCCGTGCCGATGCTCTTGATCCTCGCGGCGCAAGTCGTCTTAATGATCTTCTACGCTGTGTTGGTGACGTTCGTGCTGATGGGACGCGACTACGAGGCCGCCGTGATGACGAGCGGGCATATCGGTTTCGGGCTGGGCATCACGCCGAACGCCGTCGCCAACATGGAAGCATTGACCGCGCGCTTCGGCCCAGCGCCGCGCAGTTTCCTGATCGTGCCAATCGTCGGCGCGTTCTTTATCGATTTCACGAACGTTGTGATCATCACGTTCTTTTTGAATTTGGTGTGATGATACAAAGTTGTACGGTGTCCGAAATAGCTGTAGGGGCAGGGCTTGTTCCTGCCTGCCGCGCGTGAGCGCGTTGCCCTGATTGAGCTTGCGGGTCAACTTCGACCTGCGGTCGGCGGGCTGCGGACTTGTCCCTGCCCCTACAATTGTTCACGCGAGAATTCACAATAGGTAAGAAAGCAAAGATGAAAAAGAGACTCAACAGACTTTCGTTAGCCGTGCTGTCAGCCACTCTGTGCGTAACGCCCGCATGGACGCAGCCGCGCCTGACGCAGACTACGCCATCGGGCTTGACTGTCACCAACTCACCCGCGTTGCAGGCATTGGTTGATCGCGCAGCTCAAGAGACGCTGGAAAAATTCGCGGGCAAGAATCTGAAGTCGGAGCAGTTTGCGATCACGCTGATCGATTTGAGCGATCCGCAGCATTCAGTCGCGGCCAGCTATCGCGGCGATGAACGCATTTACACGGCGAGCGTCGTCAAGTTGTTTTACCTCGTGGCCGCGCATCGTTGGCTGGAAGACGGAAAACTCAAAGACACAGAGGAGTTGCGGCGCGCGCTCGGTGATATGATCGTGGATTCGTCGAATGACGCGACCAGTTATGTGCTGGACGTGCTGACAGAGACGACGAGCGGCGTCGAACTTCCGCCCGGCGAGATGAAAGAATGGCAAACCAAGCGTGATGCAGTGAATCGTTATTTCTCATCGCTCGGCTACCGCAACATCAACATCAATCAGAAAACTTTCTGCGAGGACGCTTACGGGCGCGAGCGGTTTTCGCGCGGGCCGAAGGGTGAGAACCGCAACAAGCTGACGACGAGCGCGACGGCGCGGCTGCTTGCCGAGATCGCGACAGGCCGCACCGTCACGCCGGAGCGCAGCCGCCAAATGATGGAACTCTTAAAGCGCGACTTCGCCGGCCAGTCGAAAGACCCGGACGAGCAAGCGCACGGCTTCACCGGCCCCGCCCTCGCGCCTGGAATGCGTCTCTGGTCGAAAGCCGGCTGGACCAGCACGACTCGCCACGACGCGGCTTATGTCGAACTGCCCGACGGCAAGCGTTTCGTCCTCGTCACTTTCACCGAGAACCACAGCAACGACCGCGACATTATCCCGACCGTCGCGCGGATAGTCATTGATGGATTGCAAAAGGTGGGACGAGCGAAAAATTGATTGCGGAATGCGGATTGCGGATAATAAAGACAGATTTCAGATTTGTAATTTCAGATTTGGATTTCCAATCCGCATTCCGCAATCCCGTCTCCTGACCTGTGAACGCTCGACACGTCGTTTGAAAACGGTATAATGCGCGCGTCACGCTTTACACTTTTTTCTGCGAGAGTTTGCGCCCGTCTCCCTGCCGGGCGGTGTGAGACGAAAATTTCCGCGCCGTCTGCTCTCGTGGAGCAGTGATCAGCTTTAGAACTCTTTCACACAGCGAGGAAAATTTATGAAACGTCTGTTATTGACTCTGGGCTTAATTCTGAGTCTGCTGGCGGCGGTCGCCTGCGAACGCAAAGGCGGGGAAACGGGCAGCGGCAATACCGGCCCCATCAAAGTCGGCGTCTATGGCGATCTATCAGGGCAGACTTCGAGCTTCGGGCAATCGACCGAGAACGGTATCGCGATGGCCGTCGATGAGATCAACAAGGCGGGGGGCGTCAACGGTCGGCAAGTCGATTTTATCTATGAAGACGATCAGGGACAGCCCGCACAAGCCAAGACGGTCGTCAGCAAGTTAATCAATCAGGACAAGGTTCACGCCGTCCTCGGCGAAGTGGCTTCGTCGAACAGTCTGGCCGCCGCGCCGGTCGCGCAAGAAGCGAAGATTCCGATGATCACGCCATCCTCGACCAATCCGAAAGTGACGCAGGTCGGCGATTACATTTTCCGCGTCTGTTTCACTGACAATTTTCAAGGCGCGGTGATGGCGAAGTTCGCCGCCAATACCTTGAAGGCCAAGACCGCCGCCATCCTCGGCGATGTGAACTCGGATTACAGCAAGGGTATGACGCAGTTCTTCGAGGGGGAATTCAACCGTCTCGGCGGGCGCATCATCACCAAACAGGCGTACACGCAAACCGACGCCGACTTCAAAGGGCAACTG
>JALZKK010000261.1 GCA_030859285.1 Acidobacteriota bacterium
ATTTGGAGCGGAGATTCTGGCACGCCGCTCGCATGGTTCGAGTGGTTCGCGGGCGATGTTGCTACGAAGAACCCGGACGAAGAAACAATTGAAAAGGCTGTCAATATCGCTAAACATTTCAATGCTAAGGTTCAGGGAGACGATGGGGAGATATACCCCGGCGGCGGAAAAGAACCTTATTACGAATAGGTTGGTTTCGATGTGAACGCATAGTTTGAAATTTCAAATATGAGATTTTGTTTTAACGCCGTCGTATGAAAAACCGCGCCTCGTCACATCTGCTTGCGCTGTTCCTGATCGTCGTCTTTCAGGTGTTGGGCTACATGGCCGTTTACGATGCGGCGTTATTGCGCGGTTACGAGCCGTCGCTTACACGCATCGGGCGCGATCTGTTTTTGTACGTGCCACTTCTCTTTTTGGTGCTGTGGCTCTCGCGCCGGTTTAAGTGCGCGGGCAATTGGACGTTGTACACGACGGCAGTGTTGCTCTTTTCCATCGGGATGCTGGTCCAGTTCCGGCTCTACAGCGATCCGGAATACAACACGCGCAATAAAGCCGAAGCCCGCGCGCAGAAGACGCAGGTGCAGCGTCTGCGCTACATCAAACAGAATTACGACGACGAGAAGAAGAAGCTGTTGGGGCTGCCGACCGATCCGCAGCAACTCGAAGCCGTGCTAGACACGGAGACGCGGCGGCAGTCGGGCTACACCATCGGCCAAGCACTGACTTCAAGCGCGACATGGATTCCGCTGCTCGCGTTCTTCGCCTTCGGTCTTGCGTTCTGGCTTTGCTTGCGCGACGATTTTCTGAGCTTTGTCCAGCGACACAGTTTTATTATCGTCTTGCTTACACTGGTCCCGCTCGTCGCGGCGGTCGTCACGTCGAGCGGGGGCAAGGCGCTCGGCAATATGACGCCCTGGGAGCCGTCGAAGATTCCCTTCTTGCTCGGCTTCGCCGGAATCTTGACGGCGTATTACCGCGATCTGGCGAAGACTTACTGGGGCGTGCCGCGCGCGCAGGCCGTCGTGCCGTTGATGGTGATGGCGGCGATTCCGTTCATTCCGTTTTTCGCACTCAAAGATTTCGGACAAATGCTCGTCTTCAGCGGGGCTTACGCGACGCTCTATCTCGTGGCGGTGCGCCGCTGGCCGCAGTTGTTATTATTTGTCGGCTCGGTCGCGCTCGTCATTGGTATCCTCGTCGTCGGCGCTCTGCCGCCGGGCGTGCAAGCGAAAGTGCCGCTCTTGCCGACGCTTTCACAACCCGTGCAAGCGGCGTTGCCGGCGCGCATCAAGCAGCGTTTTCATCTGTGGCTCGACGGCTTCAACCCGCCGCCGCCTGATGTGGATTGGTGGAGGCCGGATTATACGGAAGCGCTGGCGCGCGATCCGGAAATGAAGCAACTGGCGGAGCAGAGTCCGGCGATGCAGAGGACGGTCAACGTCGATATCTGGTTCGACCGGATCGCGTTCCAACCTTCGCAGGCGACGTTCGGCATTGCGTCGGGCGGCGTCAGCGGGCGCGGATTAGGACTCGGTTTCGTGGAACTGATCCCGGTCGCGGATTCCGATTATATTTACGCGGCTATCGCCGAAGAGATGGGGCTGGCGGGCGGCGCGGTCGTGATGCTCGCGCTGATCGTCTTTGCCAGCGCGGGCGTCCGCACCGCGCTCGATGCGCGCGATATGTTCACAAAACTCTGCGCTGCCGGACTGACGGCGTTCATCGGTTTTCAAGCGCTGGTCAACATCGGCGGCATCACACGCGCGTTGCCGATGACCGGCATCACTCTGCCTTTTGTGAGTCACGGGGGGTTCAGTCTGATCACCAGCTTTGCCATGCTCGGAATGCTGATGGCTTTCTCACATCGCAACGCGCGTGATGCGCGAGTCGCTGCCGCACAACCGGTGCGGCAGCCAGTGAAAGCCGTCAGCGACTATTCTCTGCCGGAGGCAGTCGAATGAAAGAGACACGACAAGAGTTGATCATCGAGACCGCGTCGATCACGGATCGCGGCCTCAGCGAAAAACGCCCGGTCAATGAAGACTCGCTGCTCGCCGATGCGGAGCGGCGCATCTTCGCCGTCGCCGACGGCGTGGGCGGCGCGGAAGCCGGCGAAGTCGCTTCGCAGACCGCCGTCGAAATTCTCGAAGAAGCGTTCCGCCAGCGGCAGGACGGTGATGATGTGGAAGACCTGTTGGAGATCGCGTTGCAACGCGCCAACACCGCGATCTTTCAAATGTCGCGTGAGCAGTCGCATATCTCGATGATGGCGACCACTATCGTCGCGCTCCATCTCGACGGCCACCGCGCCACCATCGGACACGTCGGCGATTCGCGTCTGTATCGCCTCTCGCCCGACGGTCAACTTCATCGTGAGACTTCGGATCACTCGATGGTCGAAGAGGAAGTCCGTGCCGGGCGCATGACGCCAGAGCAGGCTGCAACGCATCCGAGCCGTAACGTGATCAGCCGCGCGCTTGGCGCGGAGGCCGCCGTCGAAGTCGATCTCAAGACAATCGAAGTTGAAGACGAGACGCTCTTTTTGCTCTGCTCCGATGGTATTACGCGCCACGTCGACGATGCCGAGATCGGCGCGTTGCTCAAGAGCGAGCCTTCGCTCGCGGCTCTCTGCGATGAGATGAAACGCCGCTGCTTCGAGCGCGGCGCGGAAGACAACCTCACCGCTGTAGCGGTGCGAATCGGCCAGCCAGCCGCTGTCGCCGCTGTCCGCGATGATGAAGGGGAGCGCACACTGATCTTCGAGCGCGCGGCGGTCGCATCAACCGCGCCGTCTCGGGCGACAGCGGGCGCAGCAGCGGCTGAAGAGATTTTCCGCAGGCCGTTTGATGATGCCGGCATCAGCCGCTCACGCATCGAAGTCGCCACCGACGACGCCGCGGCAATCGCTAACTCCATGCTGCCTGCCACATCGACACACACACCCTCCGGCAATTTCGGGCGCACACTTGGCGTGCTGCTGCTCTTAATCGGTGTGGCGGTAGCGGCCTTCTATGGCGGCACGCAATTCCCACGTTTCAACCAACAACTCGGCCTTGCCCCCGCCGCGACGCCGTCTCCGACGCCGGTCTCGCTCGCAACGGAGGCCAGCGCGTCGAGGTTCGATCAAGTCAAGCGCGAAGTCGATCTCGCGCCGGCGGCGATGGTCAGCCGGCTGGCGAGCGAGTCAGACAATCAACCTTTAGCATCTAACGATCCTGAGTTTCTGTATCTCTACGGTCGCGCCCTGCTGCTGTCGGGTCGGCATCAAGACGCGATACAGGCGCTCGAATTGGCGGCGCAAAAAATCAAGGAGCGGCCCGCCACGACGCCGGGCCGCGATCCGCTCGCCGTCGAAACGCGGATCGCAACAGCGGCGGCGGCGTTGAGAGCCAACAATTCGGACGTGACACAACGCGCCACACAATCGCTCGAAGAAGTTATCGAGCAACCGAACGCGATTGGTCCCTCCGGCGCTGCGACCCCGACGCCGACGCCCTTTTAGTTTCGAGTTTCGAGTTTCGAGTTGCAGAACGGCATTGTCTTTAACTCTAAACTCGAAACCCGAAACTCGAAACCGGAAACAGATGAGCGAACTTAAACTCCAACAGTGCCGGCTTGATGGACGCTACGACATTCTCGAATGTCTGGGGCGCGGCAGCTATGCCGAAATCTATCTGGCCCGCGATCTGGCTGCCGGCGGCGCGGCCCCGCACTACGTTGTGATTAAGGCGCTCAATCTCTTCCTGCAAGGCTCAATCGATCACGAGTTGGAGCAGACGCTGATCGCTAACTTTCGCAATGAAGCGGTCGCGCTGGATCGTGTGCGGCATCCGAACGTCATCAACCGCCTCGGTCACGGCACAGCCATCGATCTCGACTCGCGCACGTTTCATTATCTTGTGCTTGAATACTTGCCCGGCGGCGACATGGCAAAGCTCTGCCGCCGCTCGCCGCTCGCGCTCGACCGCGCTCTCTTTTATCTCGAACAGCTTTGTGAAGGATTGGCCTACGCCCACTTGAAAGATGTGATCCATCGCGACATCAAACCGCAGAATCTCTTGCTGACCGCCGACCGGCAGATTCTAAAGATCGCGGATTTCGGCGTCGCCAAGATTGAGAGCGTTGACGGCTTGATCACGCGCGTTGGCACGGATGTCTATGCCCCGCCAGAGCATCACCCGTCGATGCAAACCGGAATGCTCAATACGGGATCGCTGACGCAGCCCGTCACACTACTGACGCCGGCAGCAGATATTTACTCGCTGGCGAAAACCACTTACATGATTCTGACCGGCGAAGCGCCGCGCCGCTTTTCGCTGAAGTCGATCAGCGAGTTGCCGGAAGAGATCGCCGGCGAACCGTGGGCCGAGTTCGTGTTGCGCGTGCTGCGTCAAGCGACGGAGACTAATCCCGCGAAGCGTTATCAATCCGTGCCGGAATTTTGGGCCGAGCTGCGCGACGCTGCGCTGCCCAAAACTCGCTTGCTCACACCGCCCGACGAACAAACACAGCCGCTCGCCGCCACACTCGGTCGCAAAGGCGAAACGGCACCGCTCCCGCCTGAGCCGGCACCGGTTCAATTCGAGCCGCCGCCAACAAAACGATCCATGAGCGACACGCCGCTGCCCGTGCGCCCGCGCATCGTCGTTCCGCTCAATAGCTCTCCGCCGCAGTTGTTAGAAAAGGCTCCGATCAGCATCCCGGCTTCGTCGCAGTCATCGCGTCAACAGCACTCGCCGGCAATTCGAGCCGCGCAAGCCAAGCACGCTCCGGCCAAACAGCCCGCCCCCGCGCCTCCGCCCGCGACGCGCGTTTCCGCCGGATGGAATTTACGTCGCTGGCTCGTCGCCCTGTTGTTGATCGCCGGCTTCGCACTGATCTTGCTCGGCACAGATCGCTTTGTGCGGAGCCGCCAGCAGTCGCCCACAGCGCCAGCACCGCGAACAAACTTTCCGGCCTCGCCGCTGCAAGTCGGGCGCGAGATGTTGACGATTACAAACGTCAACTTGCGAACAGGACCAAATCGAAATTTTGACCGGCTTGGCACGTTGGGCATTGGCTCGCGCGTCCGCATTTTACAAGTCAGCGGGAATTGGGTGGAGGTATCGCTGCTCCAATTGAACGGCGCGAGCGACGCGGTCAGCACATCGGATCGCGGCTGGATCGACGGCACGACGTTGCGGTAATTTTACCGGCGCTCTGTGGTCAAACAACATGAGGTGAAGGCTTGTGAGCATTCTGGAATCCATTCGCAAATGGATCGACGGCGAGATTGACGAAGACCCGCTCGCCAACGTGGACGAGCAAGCGCGCCCGCGCCGCATCTGGGAAGAGTTCCTCGTCAAAGTGGCCCGCGAGATCGAGACGGTCATGCAGCGCGAGATGTTCACGCCGCCCGGCGGCCCGACCTACATTCCGCCCGAATACATCGTCTATCTCAGCAACGAAGACGACAAAGACTGGCAAGGCGAAAAGCGTCGCGGTCTCGAACAAGGTCTCTTCCACGTCCTCTCCGAACGTGCGCGCGAGTTGAGCGGCATGACGCAGTTAGCCACGAAATCCTTCGCCGTCGAATTGCGCGTTGACGGCACTCTGAACAAAGGCGAGTTCCGCGTGCAACCCGTCTGGGACGCAAGCGAGAGCGGCAAGACGATGGTCACAGCCCGCCGCCCGGAAGGGAGCGTCGCGCTCGCCGCCACAAGGACTGACGCCGACGCTGAATCGGATGAAGCCGACGACGGCGAAAGCGATGTCACCAAAGTCAGCCCCCGCCCCTCCGAGTTGTACTCGATTGAAGTCTGGCGCGACGGCGTGCGGCAAACAGTCGTCCCCATCATGCAATCTGAGATCACCATCGGTCGCGGCTCCAAATCCACCACCGTCGATCTCCCGATCAAAGGCGACCCGGAAGTGAGCCGCATCCACGCCACCCTCACGCGCGAACCGGACGGCAGCTACTATCTCACCGCCAAAGGCCGCAACCCGACGCTCGTCTCCAACCGCGAAGCGCCCCGCGAAGAGCGCGTCCCCATCACCCCCGACGAGCGCATCGACATTTGTAGCTACTCTCTGAGAATTCAACCCTGAGCGATGAACAAGCACGCAAACGCTAAGGAGAGACTGCACGCAGCGCGCAGATAAGAGTGTTATGTGGAATGGTCCGCATATTCATTTGTTAAGCACTTTCTTGAACGACTATGAAATCACAGTGGAAGTTCTTCTTCGAGTCCAAACACTTCCGATTTGAGAGTACTCACAAGTTTGTGGGTGAAATTGGCAAAGAACAGGCAGGGGCATTTGGCTTTGCGCCTGAGAAATTTGAGTTCCAAATGGATATTGAGCCTGACTCAGAGCCTAGGTTCTCATGGATGCAGCAAACGGGCACTCTTAAAATTGTTCTGCCCGGAGGTATGGAGCAGACGAAAGACCTTGCACACTGGATAGCAATCCATGCCTCTGAACATATTTCCTTCTTTCATGGCGAATTGAACCTACTCGGGGGCTTCGTGGGTGGAGAACATTTGCCAGAAACTCCAGAAGAGGAAGAACAGCTAGGCGAGAATCGCTACTTCTATATAGTAAGCCTTGTGGAAGCAGTGCGCCCCCGAATATATTTGACGGGTCATCATTTCAATATAAAGTTAATAGCTCAACCGGCTCCGTGTTGAAGCAGTACAATGCGGCTCTTAAAGCTAAAAATCCAATTGATAAGTTCCTAGGCCTTTTCAGAATTGTCGAAGACTTTTATGGTCCAACCTCGAAGAAGCAAACTTTGGCAGAGGCTCTAAAAGAATCAGTCGAGTTACTCGCGATAGCTCGTCAAAAATTAAAGTTTGTTGAGAAAGATGGCAATAGGGAATTGACGAAAGTTGACTGTGCTCAGCTTGTAGATAATCTTGTGCGGATTCGGCATAACTGTGCCCACCTTCGTACTTCAAAAGGCTTTGGCATTTCTCATGGTGATCCAAGAGTAGAAGCAGAGGTAGAACCTCTTATTGATCCACTAAAGACATTGGCCTTTGAGGCTATCCGAATCAAAATGGAGGGCGATGAAGTATTGTGACACAGCGTCGCCCGCGTCTAACAACACAACTAAGGGCGACGAAGAAAGAGGTCAATCCCCTTCACGCCGGTTGAATAGTACCCGTAGATTCGCTCTTCGAGTAACTGCGCTGAGAGATGAAATTATGACTTATGTTGTGACTGAGCCGTGTGTCGATTGTAAATATACGGACTGTGCAGCGGTGTGTCCGGTCGAGGCTTTTCACGAGTTGACGGATCGGCTCTACATCAATCCAGAGACGTGCATTGATTGTGATGCGTGTGTGCCGGAATGCCCGGTCGAGGCGATCTTTTCGGAGCCGACCGTGCCGGAAGAATATCAGGAGTGGACCGCGCTCAATGCGGAGGCGGAGAATTATCCGGTGATCAGTCTGAAGAAAGAGGCTTTGATGGGACCAAGCTGTAAAGGGCCGGCGCAGTAAGATTACTGGCGGAGGTACTTTGCCATGCGGAGGCGTGTGCCGTCGCCCGCGCGCTCGAATTCTACTTCGTCCATCAGCGTGCGGATCAGTTTTAGTCCCCATCCGCGCCGGCCTTTCGGTTCGTCGCCGGCCTCGCCATTATTCGTGATCGGGGCGGGCGCGACGGCTCCGCGGCTGGAGACGGTGACCACTAATTTGTCGTCTTCCACGTGAAAGCGTTGGTAAATTTTCCGGTCGGGGCTGAGACTGTTTTCGGTCGCGTTGATGCAGGCTTCGATGAGCGCGTGCTTGATCTGATTGATCTGTTCGGGCTGGAAATTTAGGCGGCGGGCAATCTGCTCGACGGCTTGCGCGGCGATCAATTCCGTATCGCCGCCCATCGGGATAACCATTTCAAATTCGTGCGATGTCTCGGCGACAGTCTCCGCCGCATCCGCCGGCAGAGGGCAGAGGCGAGAGGTGAGCAATTCCAATTGCTGGCGACCTGACGAGAGCGCTTCTTTCCCGGACAGAAACGCCGCTGCTTCTGTCGAAAATCCTTCGGGCGAGACGAACCAGAAGCGCGTGCGCTTGAAGCCGCAAGCCGCCGCTAGTTGCGTCAGACGCTCATACCAAACTTCGGCCAGCGCGCGCCCGGCCTCTACTTTCGATTCGATCTCGACCGCCATCCAAACTACTTCGTTGGCGTCGGTGTAAGTCGTCGCGTCGAAGCCGTGCGCGACGACGCAACGCTCTTCGTCGCAAAGCTGTGTGAACGCCGGATGAAAGGATGCGCCCGACGCCGTGTGGACGATCTGTGGCAAGCGCAGCAGTTCGGTCTCTGCATTTAACCCGTCGGCGATCTCTCCATCTTTCATTCCGCGATAGAGCCGGTTGAAACGCTCGTCATGGAACAAGCTGGCCGGCACGCGCTGGTTGTCAAAGTGTGCAAGCAATTCGCGCAGGCCGAGCGCGCGCTCGCGCCGGTAGTGTCGCTCCATCGTCTGCGGAGCGCGCTTGAGTGATTCGGTGATCGACTCGGCCACGACCAGAGCGCGCGACTCGGAGCTGCTTTGCAAGCGGTAATTAGCTCGCAGATAGTCACGCCAGACAAGGCTCGGCGCGACTTCGATGAGCGTCGCGTTAATGCTCGCCAGTTCGTACATGTGCAGGCGTGACATTAAGGCGTCAAGCCCCTCTGCGCCGAGTTCCAGACGGCTGCGCCAAGCCTCGACCGGCGACTTCTTCGGAGCGCTCAGAGATGATTCGTGCAGGGCGCGGATAAGGGCGCGGCGCGTCGTCACCGCCGGCGCGATCTTTTCTAGCACGGCGTTGAAGCGGCGATGAATCCGCCCGCCCAACAACTCGTCAACATACAAACGCTGGCAATCACGAAAAGTCTCAAGCGAAACGCCCCGGCGCTGCGCCGCTTCGAGAAATGCGTTGAGCAAGAGAGGGCTACCGGCGAACTGCTGAATGATCAAATCGCGTGTCCCCTCCGAGATAGCAACACCGAGCGAGCCGGCCAAGAGATCGACCAACCGGCGAGCATGATTGACGCCCAGTCCCTCAACGTGCAGCGTCCCGAAGTTGTCGAGCCGGTGTGGTTTGATCTCGCCGTTCAGCACGTTGAGCAAGCGGCGGCGCAAGCCGGCATACACGTATGGCGTCTCGGCATTGAGCGACACACGCGCGCTCTCGGCGCTCAGATCGATCTCGCCGCGTAAATCTTCGATGGCGTGCATGTCGTCGAACAGCACGATGGTTCGCGTCCCGTGTGCGGCAGCCGTCTGCGGCGCGCTCAAGCACAGACGAACCAGCGCGCCCTCATCGTCGCCGGACGCGCGCGCGCGCTCGTAGTTTTCCACCAATCGCGCGATCCATTCAGAGTCGGCGGGAAGCGATAATCCGGCCAAGACGTTAAGGGTCAAAGGCGTGTTGACGAGCGCCGGTTCTTGCCGCCGGTAGGCGATAAATTGTGTGAGGAATGTTTGTAAGAACTGCCGCGCCGCGCCGGCCACCGTCGGCTTGCATTGCGACCACGCAAAATAGATCGGCGCGACTTCCCGCTCACGCTCGGCGAAGAGTTTGTCGTAAGCCTGCCGCAGCAACTCCGTGACGCCGGACGCCGGCTCGGCCAGCACAATGAGGCCGCGTCGCGTCGGGCGCAGGGCGAGGCTTGTGATCTCAAATAGCTCGACGCTCCGCCCGACGAAATCACCATGCGCGACCCGGCCTAAAATCCGCTTGATGGGAGGATGGTGAGGAGAAGTTTCAATCGGCATTATTGGAGGGGGCTTCAATTCGCTGAGGACTGAATGTTTCGACGCAATTCTTCCCGCGGTGTTTGGCGGCGAAGAGCGCCTGATCAGCAGCGCGGATTACAGCCGCCGGCGTATCCAGCCCCGGGACGAGGGTGGAAATGCCGATACTGACCGTGACGGCTCCGTGCGGCTGCGTCTCGCCGTGCGGGAACGACGTGCGTTCGACGAGGCTGCGAATACGCTCGGCAATGACGCCGGCCTCCTCGATGTTAGTCTGTGGCAACAGCACGCTGAACTCTTCACCTCCGTAGCGTGAGGCCACGTCCTCCGACCGCAGCGCCGACTTCAAACACTGCGCCGTCATCTCCAACGCCACATCGCCGGCTTGATGGAGATTCCGGTCGTTGTAGTTTTTGAAGTTGTCGATGTCCAGCATCAGAAAGCTCATCTCGAAGCGATGGCGCTTCGAGCGTTCGACCTCTTCCGCCAGCCGCTCTTCCATGTACCGGCGATTGACGAGACCGGTCAGCGGATCGGTGATCGAGAGCTTTTGAAACTGCGTCGCCTTCTGATGCCACGCCGCGCGGTCGAGCGCCAGCGCGAGATGCGGCGCGATCAATTCCAGCAAATGCAGATCGAGATCGTCATAAGTGTCACCGCCGAGTTTGTCCGTCATGTTGAGGACGCCGACCTTGCGCGCGCCGATGATGATCGGAAAACTGATGAACGACTCGGATTTGTAACGACGCTCCGCCGGAGCCGGCGCATGGCCGGACGCGCTCAGATTCTTCACGACGAGCGGACGGCCTTCGTTTAGCACCGCGCCGGAGACGCCCTCGCCCAAACGAACTTGCATCTGCCGCGCGATTTCTGCGCGGGGACCAATCGCCGCCCGCACGATCAATTCATTGGCGCGTTCGTCGAACAGCAACAGCGAGCCGCGTTCCGAGCGCAGCAACTCGACAGAGCGGCGCAGGATCGTCGAATAAGCCTCTTCCGGCTCGACCGCATTGACGACTTCCGTGAAAGACTGCAAGTGATACGCGGCGAGCATCCGGCGCGCTAGTTCTTCCCGCAATCGCAGCACTTCGAGCGGCAATGCGATCTCAGAGCAGAATTCGATTACGGCCTGTCGCGCCGCCGCGCCCAATGGCCCGCCGCCCGCCACGATCACGCCTTTCAACTCACCGTTCATCCGCAAAGGAAATAGTTCAACGCCTTCGCCGGGCAGAGGGATGGACAAGGCCGCGCCTTTGTGCGGCTTCCCTTTCTTCTTCACTCCGTCCCATCCGTTGCTATTGAGATACTCGCACACACGCGCGGCGACAGCTTCAAACTCACCGATGGAAGACAGGTAAACGAATTTCTCCTCGACGCGGAACAGCAGGGCGGCAGAACTGATGCCGTGAGTGGAAGACAGTTTTTCCAACACACTCAGGGACGCATCTCGTAACGATTGCTGGATGTGTGTGTCAGGATTCTCGACCGGAGAGATGACCACTTCACCGCCCGCGTGCGGCTGGATTTGACGGAGCAGCGAGTCATTCGGGCGCGGCGTGACAGCGGATATTTTCACTCCTTCCGCCAATAAACTGAGGCGCGCGGCCAGTCGCTCTAGATCGAACTGCGTGGCGAAGATGACATTCCGCAACAGCCCGGGAGACAGTAGATCGGCCAGATCGCCGGCGCGGCAGCGTTCGATCAATTCCCGATAGTCATTGCTTGAAAGAAAAGCGCGCCCGCCGATCACGGCCAGCGGACGGCCCGCTTCGATCTCGACTGG
>JALZKK010000276.1 GCA_030859285.1 Acidobacteriota bacterium
GCGGAAAGTTTATTGAAGTCGCTGGGGATTCGTGCCGGTCAGGTGCTGATCGTCATTCGTCCGCCGGCGCGTGATGCTTTGTATCATCGCTTTGAAAATGAATTGTTTGACGCGCTGTTGGCATATTTGTGCGCGCATCCACTCGCGCGCGTCGTGTTGTTGGCGCGGACTGACGCGCAGCGCGCGGAGTTGGCCGCGCGGCATCCGTCTCAAAAGATCATCATGCCGCAGGCGGCGCTCGACGGATCGCTCCTCATCTCCGCTGCTGATCTGGTAATCAGCGCGGGCGGTACGATGAACCGCGAGGCTGCTGCGTTGGGGACGCCCGCCGCGACGATCTATGCCGGCAAGTGGGCGGCGGTTGACGAAGAATTAGTGCGCCGGGGCCAGTTGCAACGCATCAGCACGCTGTCAGATATTACCCTCTTGCGCGTTGGAAAAAAGAAGCATCCACATGCCCGCCGCGCCCTCGACGTGCGGGCGGAAGTGACGGAATTGATACTACAGTGACGAGTGACAAGTGACGAGTGACAAGTTAAAGCCAGTAACTTGTTTTACTCATCACTCATCACTGTTTTTATGCGGGTTGAGCAACTCGATAAATTGGAAGTGAAAGCGCAGGCGGTGCGTGCGGAAGGACGCGCGCCGCAGTGGGTCGTGCCGGCGGTGAAGGTGTCGCTGGTGGTGTTCGACGCACTGATCGCGGCGGCTTGCTTCATCGCGGCTTTTTATTTGCGCGAGGGCGAGGCTGTCGTCGTGCGCTTGGGCGATGGGCGGTTGGCATGGAGCGCGGAGTTCGCGCCGTATGCGGCAGTGCTGTTGTTCGTCGTGCCGGTGCGTCTCATCACGTTGGGTTACTACGAGCTTTACAAGGTGCGCGGAGAATTCTCTTACTTCGAGGACGGTGTGCGCGTGTTTAAGGCGACGGCGGTAGCTTCGCTGTTGATTGTGGCGGCAGCATTTCTCTATCGAGGCGGCACGCAGTATCGCGCTTTCTCTTACTCGCGCGGTGTGTTCGCGTTGGATTTCGCATTCGCGCTCGCAGTTTATGGGATGCTGCGGATGGCGGCGCGCGCGGCACAGGCGGCGGTGCGGCGGCACGGCGTGAATTTGATTCCGACGCTCGTCGTCGGGCGCGGCGCGGAGGCAGCGTTGTGCATTAAGGAACTGCGTGCGCGGCCTGAGATTGGCTACCGCGTGATCGGCGTGGTAGAGAACGGCGAGATCGACGGGACAACGCCGGAGAGTTTTGAGGATGTTCCCGTCGTCAGCGACGTTTATCATTTGGCCGAGACGATCCGCGAAACCAGAGCCAACGAGGTGATCATTACCGATCCGCAAGTCTCCGGCGATGTGTTGTTCGACGTGATGATGCGCGTCGGTCGACGGCGCGGCGTCGAGTTTCGCATCGCGCCGAACTTATTTAATTGCCTGCCGCGCAAAACGGGCATCGATCAGATCGGCGCGCTGCCGATGATCCAACTATTCCGCGAGCCGCTCTCCGGCGCAGCGCGCATCATCAAGCGCACAATAGACATCGTGCTGGCCTCGCTCGCGTTGCTCGTGCTGTCGCCGCTGTGGCTCGTCGTCGCCTTGCTCGTCAAGCTCGATTCGCAGGGACCAATCTTCTATCGCCAAGAGCGCGTCGGGATGGACGGGCGCATTTTCCTCTTTCTCAAATTCCGCACCATGCGCGCCAACTCCGACGATGCAGCGCATCGTGAGTATCAACGCAAATTGATCACCGGCGCGAAGGACACCAATCTTGGCGACAATAAGCGGCCCGTCTATAAGCTGCGCGACGATCCGCGCGTGACGCGGACGGGACGCGCTCTGCGGCGTCTGAGTCTCGATGAGTTGCCGCAGCTCTTAAACGTCTTGCGTGGCGACATGAGCGTGGTCGGCCCGCGCCCGCCGATCCCTTACGAAGTTGAGGCTTATGAGTTGTGGCATCGCAAGCGGCTCGACATGAAGCCGGGACTGACGGGACTCTGGCAAGTCTCCGGGCGCAATCGCCTCTCGTTCGACGAGATGGTGCGGCTCGATCTCTTCTACATCGAAAACTGGTCCCTCCTGCTCGATCTCAAGATCATTCTGCGAACGCTGCCGGTGATGCTGCGCGGTGATGATGCGTATTAAAGGCAGTGACGAGTGATGAGTGACGAGATAGAATCAGCCCGCTCGATCTTGTTACTCGCCATTCATTTTAATGAGCCAGACCGTCATTGATATTGCTAATGAGTCCCAGCCTGTTGCGGGCGTAGTGTCTGCAAACACTTTCGCTCGATGGCTTGATCGCATCCTGATCGGCTGCTTGTTCGCGTTGGCCTTCTGCGCGCCGCATTCGATTGCGGCGACGCAGGCGGCGTGGGCGTTGGGCCTGTTGGTGTGGGCGGTGCGGTTCGCGGTGCGCCCGCGTCCCGTTTTGCAGCGCACGCCGGTCGATTACGCGCTGCTGGGTTTTTTCATCCTCACTTTCATCTCGGCGTTGCTGTCGTACAACCCGGAAATCTCCATCGGAAAACTGCGGGCGGCGAGTTTGTTTACTATCGTCTATCTCGTGGCCGAGAATGTCGGCACACGGCGGATAGTGCGGCTGTTGGCGTTGACGCTGATCGCTTCGTGCATGATTAACGTCGTCTATACGTTGGGCAGTCGGGCCATTGGGCGCGGTGTGATGATCGAAGAGTTGGCGGCGGATAGTCCCTTGCGTGTTGCGGGCGTGCGTGAGGGCGATACGGTGCTAAAGGCCGGCGGAGAAGCGATCAGCAATCTGCGCGAGCTGCAAGAGACATTGACAGCGGGCGGATCGTCAGGTGCGCCGGTGCGTTTGCGCGTTTATCGATTGGAATTCTTTCATGAGTTCGAGTTGCAGCGCGAGCAAATGATGAGCGGGCCGTCACCGCTCGGCGTCGTCCGCTGGTCGCGCGGAAGGGACCAACGCGCCGCAGGTTTCTACGGTCATTACACGACGTATGCCGAAGTGCTGCAATTGATCGGATCGTTGGCGCTTGGTTTGTTCGTCGCGCGGCGGAGGAATCTGACTTGGCCGGGCGTGTTGCTCGCTGTTGCCACCGCCGGCATCGCCGCCGCTTTGCTGTTGACTGTGACGCGCGCTTCGTGGCTCTCGTTTTTGATCTCAAGCGGCATGATCGTGCTGGTCGGGACGGCAAGTCGAAAAGCGGCGCTCGTCGTTGCGCTCGCGGCGGTGCTGCTCATTCCGGCGGGCTTGTACGTGCTGCAACAGAAGCGGCAGGTCGGATTTTTTGATCGCCGGGATAATTCGATCACTTGGCGAGAGACGGTCTATCGAGAGGGCTTCGAGTTGCTCATCGCCAAGCCGCGACATTTGCTCGTCGGCGTCGGGATGGACTCGCTCAAGCGGCGTTGGCGCGAGTGGGGGATGTTCGACGAGGGGCGTCTGCCCGTCGGCCATTTGCATTCGACGCCCTTACAAATAGCGTTTGAAAGAGGCGTCCCCGCGCTGCTCATGTGGCTGGCGCTGCTCTTTCTCTACGCCCGAATGCTGTGGCGGTTGCTGGCGCGAAAGACGAGCGCGTTGGATTGGACAGAGCGCGGGATCGCGCTCGGCGCTTTGGGCGGCGCAGTCGGCTTCTTCACGAGCGGGCTGGTGCATTACAATCTCGGCGATTCTGAAGTGGCGATGGTGTTTTACCTCATTATGGGTTTGGCGCTGGCGCTCGAACGCTTCGCCCGCACAGTGCCGCGAACGGAAATCACTTGAGCGCTTGCCCGAAGTCGTTCGTCGTACAAACGTAAAAACAATGGAGGTCTCTTTATGAAAAGCTCGATCCGCTTGCTGCTCGCGTTGGCGTTGGCAATAAGTAGTAGCGTGCTCCCGATGTGGAGCGCAGCGGCGCAGAATGTGAGTAGCACGCCCGCCGCGCTCTATCAAGAAGTTAATAACTATCAGCAGCGGCGCTATCAAGAATTGCGCGCGCAGGGAAAGACGTTTGACGAAGAAGCGGCGGAGAAGATGGGGAAAGAGCAGCGTAAGTTGGCTGCGGGTCATGCCACGCAACTCGCAACGCGCGGAGACCTCAAGGGCGTCGATATTTTTTACCTCGGAATGCTCTACAACATCGCCGATCAGCGGAGTGAGGCATTCACAGCGATGCGCCACTTTCTCGCGGAGGGTGGGGCTGATGTTTCCGGCTCGCCCGCGCAGATCGCGCGCAATATCGTCGGTGTCTATGGCGCGCAGAATAAGTTGGTTGACGAGGCCGAAGCCGCGCTCGCCGCGTACTTGAGCGCAGAACCGAAAGTGCCATTCCACATCTTTCAGATGCGGATGGAATTGGCGCAAGCGCGGCGCAAAGCCAAGCAGCATGAGCAAGCGCTGGCGCACGCCGCGGACGCTTTTGCAGCGGCGCAAACTCTCGATCCGGAAAAGCTGCCGCCGCGCACGCGCCGCGAGCAACTAATTCTCGATGCCGGCGTGACGCTCGCAGACATTCGGCAAGACTTAAAACAGAAGGAAGAGGCGCAGGCAGTCGTCCTCAAACTTTATAACCTCGCCTTCGATCTGCCGTCGGCGAATCTATATCGCGTGGTCACGCGCCGTTTCGCCGGCAAGGAGCGCGAAGCTCGCGAGGCACGCGGGACGGAAGCGGCAGCGGGACGCGCGAAGACCGCGCCCGAATTAACCATCGCGGAATGGATCGATCAGCCGCCGGTGACACTGGAAGAACTGCGCGGCAATGTGGTGCTGATCGACTTTTGGTACGAGTGGTGCGGCCCGTGCCGGATGGCGTTTCCGACGTTGAAGAATTGGCACAAGAAATACAAGGACAAGGGGCTGACGATCATCGGCCT
>JALZKK010000179.1 GCA_030859285.1 Acidobacteriota bacterium
GTCTCAAACATCCCTCGTACAACTTGAACTCGACAGGCAAGCGGATGCCCGCATCCGCAGGCTAGAAGTCTGCCCAATCGTTCGTGCGCCGATATTGCGCGCCGGACGGCGAGTCAACCAAACATCATTCTTTGAAGGAGACTATGAACATGCAAAGCACCAAACTCATCATCGCGCTGGTCATCGTGATCGCTGCCGTCGCCGGCTGGTACGCCTTCCGCCCCGAACGGCTCTTCATTAACCAGAGCGTCAACGAACAATTTCCAACTGCGACGGCGGCAGCCCCCGCGCAACCATCCGTGCTGGCAAGCGGAAGTTTCCACACTGTCGCGCACGAGACCAAAGGCAACGCGGCTGTCTATCAACTGCCCGATGGCAAACAGACATTGCGCCTGACCGACTTTCAAACTTCCAATGGTCCCGACGTGCAGGTGTATCTCGTCAAAGCCGACGACGCCACCGACAATGACACAGTAACGCGCGCCGGCTTCATTCACATCGGCGCGCTCAAAGGCAACATCGGCGATCAGAATTATGAACTGCCCGCCGGCGTCGATCTTAAACAGTACCGCGCCGTCACGATCTGGTGTCGCCGCTTCGGCGTCAACTTCGGCACGGCGGCGCTCCGGCAACAGTCCTAACCCAATGCAAAGGAATCAAACGTGGATAGACAGGATGCACATGATAATAGCCAGAACGCTCTGCTCATCCTGTCTATCCTGTCCATCCATGTTGGAAGTTTTCTGAGTAGGGCGTGGAAGTGAGTGAATAATCATGAACAGACCAACAAGAGTTTTGATTCTCGGCGGCGGGTTTGGCGGCGTCTATGCCGCGATGGAGATGGAGAAGAAACTCGCGCGCGATCCAAATGTTGAAGGGACGCTCGTCAACCGCGAGAACTTTTTTCTCTACACGCCGATGCTGCATGAAGTCGCCGCCAGCGATCTCGATATGACACACATCGTCAACCCCATCCGCAAGCTGCTCCGGCGCGTCAAGTTTTTTGACGGCGATGTGGAATACATTGATCTGGCGAACCGGCGCGTCGGCGTCTCGCACGGCGCGGAGCATCATCACCATGATCTCGAATATGATCATCTCGTGCTGGCGCTCGGCTCGATCACTAACTTTTACAATCTGCCCGGACTCGCCGAACGCGCATTGACCATGAAATCGCTCGGCGACGCGATCTTTTTACGCAATCGTTTGATCCAGAATTTGGAAGAGGCCGACTTCGAGTGCTGCCCGCAAGTGCGCGCGCCGCTGTTGAATTTCGTCGTCGCGGGCGGTGGCTTCGCCGGGGTGGAGACCCTCGCGGGCGTCAACGATTTTCTCCGCGAGGCCGTTAAATTTTATCCGCATCTGACGGAAGACATGTTGCGCGTCGTGCTGGTTCATCCGCGCGATGTGATCCTGCCGGAGTTGGGCGAGCGACTCGGAGCTTACGCGCAGCAAAAGTTGATCGAACGCAAAGTTGAGATTCACTCGAACTGTAAAGTGACCGCCGTCTCCGATGAGGGCGACGTGACATTGAGCGACGGCACGGTGATCAAGACCAACACGCTGGTCTGGACTGCCGGGACTTCGCCTAACCCGCTGCTTGAGACTTTGCCGTGCACGAAAGATCGCGGGCGTGTGCAGGTCAACGAATTTCTCGAAGTTGAGGGCTGGCCCGGTGTCTGGGCTTTCGGCGATTGCGCTTCCATTCCCGATTCCAAGACCGGCCAAACGCACCCGCCGACAGCGCAACATGCCTTGCGCGAAGGCAAGACCGTCGCCCGCAACATCGAAGCGGCGATCTGCGGCGGAGAGAAACGGCCCTTCAGTTTTTCGACCATCGGTCAACTGGCTGCCATCGGGCATCGTACCGGCGTCGCGCAGATCATGGGCTGGCAGTTTTCCGGCTTCGTCGCGTGGTTTCTGTGGCGCGCGATCTATCTCTCGAAGCTCCCGCGCTTCGAGAAGAAAATGCGCGTTGCGCTCGACTGGGCGCTCGATCTGATCTTCACGAAAGACCTCGTGCAGTTTGTGACCGACCGCGCCCCGCATGTCTCGCAGGCCGCCGCTGTGAACGGCGAATCGGCGGGATTGACGGCGACTGTTCCCGGCGAGGCGCAATCAGTTATGCCGTTGCCTCGATTAGCGGCAGCTTATCATGTGGGGCAATAATGGCTCAGGAAGTCGCGCCTGTTTTAACCGCCGGAGGGGACCAATGCCGATGAATTCAACGCAACCAATCTCAGTTTCGCAAACGCTTGAGCCGGGCGTAATCCCTGACGAGTTGCTTCCGGCTTTCCGGCACTTGCGCGACTATCTCGCGCTGCCCGGCGAGCCGGACGAGCGGCTCAACCCGCGCTGGCTGGCCGCACGGCTCGGCGTGGGCGAGCGCGAATTGCTCGGCGCGTTGGCTTACGGCGTGCGCGACGGCTTAGTTGAATTGCACTGGGAAGTTTATTGCCCGGCGTGCGGACTGCGACCCGAAGAGTTTTCTTCACTCGCCAAGGCGCGCGGCGAGATCGAGTGCGTCGGCTGCGCGATGACTTTTGATCTCCATCTGGATCGAGATGTGCGCGTCACGTTTAGCGCTACGACAGCCGCGCGCGGCGCGCGCGACACAGTTGAGGCGGCTGCGCGTCCCGCCGATGATTCTTTCGCGCCGACGCGCGGCCTTGACTTGCTGCTCGTGCCGGCCTTCCGCGAACTGTTCGGCGGCGACGCGCCCGCGCCCGACGAGTCTTTGCGGATCGGTCGCGTCGCCATTCTCTTCACAGACCTGCGCGGCTCGACGGCGATGTATGCCGCGTGCGGCGATCCGCGCGCTTATCAACTCGTCCGCGATCATTTCGCCGTCCTCGCCGCAGAGATCGCCGCCCGGCGCGGCACGCTCGTCAAAACTATCGGCGACGCCGTGATGGCTTCCTTCGCTTCCGGCGCGGATGCGGTGCGCGCGGCCTTCGCCGCCCAGACGCGAATCGACGAGCGCGCCAGACAGACCGACGCGGAGTTGATTCTCAAAGCCGGCGTCCACGCGGGCGCGTGCCTCGCCGTCGCGCTCAACGGACAACTCGATTTCTTCGGCGGCGCGGTCAACACCGCCGCTCGCGTGCAAGGACTCTCGCACGGCGCGGACGTGATCATCACCGATCCAATTCTCGACGAGATCAAAAGCGAGCGCGCAGGCGAGGCTCTCGCCTTCCATGTGGCCGAGAGTTTTCACGCACCACTGCGCGGACTGCCCGCGCCCATTCCCGTCCACCGGCTACTAAAACGATGATGATGAGCTTGGCACGGACGAAATGATGAATGCGGAAGACGGAATGAAATGTAGCTCCGTCGTGACATTCATCATTCATCATTTCCTACTTCTGTGGTGAATTTCCGGCGTAGCGATTTCACGCGCTTCGGTTTTGCGCTTGCAACTATGACCGTCGGTCAGGCATCATAGCCCGCAGCTAATCCTTCTCTCACGCATCAACGGTGATGCGCCCCGCGCTGGAATGAAAGAGCGCAGGCGTTACGGATAGTACGGGAGCAGGCTGATTTCAACTACAGAAGCCGCTCATTCTTGAGCATCCGAACGCGAGCCTTCGCTGACCACCGTTACATCGAAGCCACTTCAATTTCGCAGCTTCTCTTTGCACTCCCATAGGGGAGAGGTACATCTACATGTCTATGAAACTTTACGTCGGCAATCTCTCGTTCCAGACTTCGAGCGAAGACTTGCAACAACTGTTCGGTCAAGCCGGCACGGTCGAATCGGCCAGCGTGATTGAAGATCGCGAGACGGGTCGCTCACGCGGCTTCGGCTTCGTCGAAATGTCCACGAACGAAGAAGGCCAAGCGGCCATCGCGCAGTTCAACGGCAAAGAGATCAACGGGCGCAGCCTGACCGTCAACGAAGCCAGAGCGCGTGAAGAGCGCGGCGGCGGCGGGCGCGGCGGCTTCGGCGGCGGCGGGAATCGCGGCGGCGGTGGCGGCTACGGCGGCAATCGCGGTGGTGG
>JALZKK010000304.1 GCA_030859285.1 Acidobacteriota bacterium
GTCCAATGTCAAAAACACTGGTCTTTCGACTTTGGACATTGGACATTGGACTTTGGACTAATCCGAGGGACGCGCCGGCTGACGCCGCACGTGATTTCGTAAGAGATCGTGCCGGCGAGTTCGGCGAGATCTTCCGCCGAGATAGATTGGTCCCCGTCTGTGCCGATGAGCGTCGCCACGTCGCCGGCTTCGACGCCGTGGATGCCCGTCACATCGACGAGCGTTAAATCCATCGAGACGCGCCCGACGATGGACGCGAATTGCCCGCGCACGATCACGCGCCCGCGATTCGACAGGGCGCGTGGGTAGCCGTCGTGATAGCCGATGGGAAGAGTGGCGACGCGCGTCGGGCGCGTGGCCGCGAACGCGCAGCCGTAGCCGAGCGTCTCGCCCGTTTGCACAATTTTCAAATGAGAGATGCGCGAACGCAGAGACATCACGGGATGCAAAAAGAAAGTTTCAGATGAGGGCTGAAGCACATCGCGCCACAATCCATATAGCACTCCGCCCGGTCGCACGAGATTGCCGTGCGCCGCCGGGTAGGCGAAGACGGTCGCGGAATTTGCCAAGTGTGTGAAACGCGGCTGATGCCCGTGAGATTGAAACGCGGATTGCGCCGCCTGAAAGCGCGCGAGTTGTTCTTCAGTGAAACTCGAACGCGCCGCATCGTCAGCCGCCGCAAAGTGCGTCATCAAACCATCAACACGCAGACTCTGAAACTCGCGCATGACTGCCGCGAACTCCGCCGCGTCTTCATCACGCACGCCGAGCCGATTCATCCCCGTATCGATCTTGACATGGACATCCGCCACCACGCCCTCCGCCCGCGCCGCCGCGTCGAACGCCGCCGCCACATCGCGCCGATAGACGACCGGTGTCAGTCGCTCTCGCAAACACAACTCCGCCTGTCCATTCCAAAAACCTTCCAAGCACAAGATCGGTTCTTCAATGCCAACACGCCTTAACTCGACACCCTCTTCCGGCAACGCCACGCCGAACCACTCCGCGCCCGCCACGCTCAGACGCCGCGCGCACCACGCCGCCCCATGCCCGTAAGCGTCGGCTTTGACCACTGCCATCATGCCCACGCCCGCGCCGACTTGCTGGCGCACTGCGCGGAAATTCGCCGCCAGCGCGTCGAGATCAATCTCGGCCCAAGTCGGGCGGCAGCCTTCGAGATCGGTCTTGCCGCTCACATTGTCGATTGCTGTTCGAGGGTTCTCTACCATCGCCGAGCAGCGTGCCGCACCGCCAGCGTTACTGTCAACGATGCTAGATGATGTTTCGTTTTGCAGAACATAGAAGTGCGCGAGTGTGTCGAAGGCTTTGCGAAGACGCTCAATCTCAGTCTCCCGCCGGCTCACACTCGCTTGCGGGTCGTCGCGCTTGGCGGCGAGATGTGAGAGAAATCACGTCCAGATAACGGGAAGTAAAGTTGAGGCTATGATGTCAGCATCTTTCGTCAGGATGGAGACTTGCCCACCCTGATTTTGCAAGTGAAGGCCGGTAGCGACGATCAGGCGGTCGTGCATCTCCGGCACAGCGAGGGCGTTAAGGCTTTCCTGCAAGACCTCAAATGTAAGTGGATAAACTTCAAAGCGCGGGTCGGCGATCACGTCTGTCAACAAGTCAGTCACGCTTGGAATGCGTGTGCGCCCTTTGTTCACGATATGCGCGGCTTCGGCAAGGGCGATCACAGGCAAGACGAGATTGCTTGCCAGATCGTCAAGAATTGTTTTCGCCGCGCCGCCGAGCTTCGCATTGCTCTCCAGATACCAGATGAGCGCGTGCGCGTCCACGACGTGCCTAGTACTCATTCAACTCTTCCTCTGTGGGATTCCATTCCGCGAGTTTGAAGTCTTCTTCGGTGGACATCCGGCCTGTTCCCGAATCGCGGTATTTGCCGTATTCGAGATAGCGCGCTGCGGCGCGCTGGGGTTGGCTCGCTGCCAGTTTGTCCGCTAGATACTTGATCAGTTGAAGTTGCTCGGCGAACGAGAGAAGTTGAATTTGCTTAATAGTTTTTTGTAGTTGATCGGTTGCCATTCTTAATTTTCCTCCGGCGCGGATTGATACGGCAGCATTTTACCCCCAACGCCGCGCACTCGCACCTTCGACAATATTGATTTCGTCGTCCGTCAGTTCGTAGAGTTGCGACACGAGGCGGTCAATCTCGCGCTCTCACCGGCTCACATTCGCCTGCACACGCCCGCGCTTGACGGCGAGGATGTGGTCAACGAGGTTGATTATTCTGAAGTGTCGTTGTAGTGGCTCAGGTAGAGTTTGCCGTCGTAGTCAATCAAAGCGATTCGCACTTGGTCGAGCCAACCACGTCGTCCGAGAACATTGCGTGGGAAACCGTGAAGTCCGGCAAAGTAAGCTGTGAGGTTTAGCTCTAGTACTACTTTGTCAAAGTAAGAGTGGACGGAATTGAGCAGTGCGACCAGTCTGCCTCAGTTCTGCGAACACCTGCCACTTCAGCCGGTCAGCAATCGCGCGCTGCACTGGGAGCTTGGGGGACTCATGGTTGTAGGCTCAGGCCCCAAGCGTAAGCTCAAATCGGTTTCTGACAAAGTAGTAATAGTCATCACTTCTGCTTCATCAGTTCACGGCCCTCGCGTCGCAGCAATTCTAACAGATCGTCGATGTGTCGGCGTTCGGTCAGAAAGCTGTTGATGTTGACACGTAGTGCGCGCCGCCCGTGTAACACAGTGGTTGAGAGCCAAGCCTCACCGCTCTGCTCGACGCGCTGTTGCAGGGCGCGCTGCAAGGCGTCTTGTTCGGCATGAGTTAAAGCGCTTGACTCCGACGGCGTGAAGCGGAAGCAGCAGACCGCCGTCTCGATCTCGCCGGCGCGCGTGAAGGGCACTAGTTCGTCAAGGCGTGCGGCGAAGTAGTGAGTCAACTCGATCTGCCGGTCGATAATTTCAGCGTAACCACGCACGCCTAGAGTTTTCAAAGCCATCCAAACTTTCAGCGCGTTGAAGCGGCGCGTGCCGAGTTGCCCGTAGCGAAAGAAATCGAACACGACATCCGCGCCGCCGCGCTCTTCGCTCAAGTATTCGGGCGTGATGTCGAAGGCATCGCGCAGCACGCGCCCGCCGTCTTTGAGCAAGACCGCACCCGCCGCAAACGGCACGAACAGCCACTTGTGCGGATCGATGGTGACGGAATCGGCGCGCTCAATGCCGCGCAATTTCGCGCGGTGTTTTTCCGAGAGCGCGAGCGCACCGCCGTATGCGCCATCCACATGAAACCAGATTTTGTACTCGCGCGCGATGTCCGCCAATTCAGCGAGCGGATCAACGATGCCGGTCGAAGTCGCGCCCGCTGCGCCCGCGACGCAGACCGGAATGTTACCCTCCGCGAGATCACGTTCGATCTCGCGGCGCAGTTCATCGAGCCGCAAGTGAAAACGTTCGTCGGTCGCGATCTTTCGCAAGTTCCGCCGCCCGATGCCGAGAATATCGACGCTCTTCTCCAGAGAGTAATGCGACTGCTCGGAAGCGTAAACGACTGCATCACCTGTGACGGAATCCGCGCAACGCCGCAAGCCGTGATCGCGCGCATCCGGCAACGCGCGATCACGCGCGCATTTCAACGCGATCAAATTCGCTTCCGATCCGCCGCTCGTCATCGTGCCGAAGCTGTGCGCCCCATAACCGATCAATTCACACAGCCAACGCAGCACGCGCGCTTCGATCACGCTCGCCGCCGGCGAATTGCGCCACGCCGCGCCGTTCTGATTGATCGCCGACGCGAGTGCATCGGCCCACACGCCGACCGGCAGCGGCGTCGGATTAAACAATCCGTAATAGCGCGGGCTGGGAA
>JALZKK010000321.1 GCA_030859285.1 Acidobacteriota bacterium
TCTTGGCGGAAACTAAATTCGGGACTATCGGCACGGTCGGCTCGTACACGCCGCCGCGCTCGCCCGGGCATTTCAAAGGCGCGGGCGTTGGTCCCTCGCCGGCTTACAGTTACTCGGCGGCGATTGCGGAAGTTGATGTCGATCCCGCGACCGGCTTCGTCACCGTCGAGCGCATCTGGATCGGCCATGACATCGGCCAGTCGATCAATCCGATGCTCGTCATGGGCCAAGTCGAAGGCGGCGTCTATATGGGTTTAGGCGAGGCGCTGATGGAAGAGATGACCTACCGCGCCAACCGCAACGTCGTCCACAAATTTCCGTCGTTGTTGGAATACAAAAGCCCGACGACTTTGGAGATGTGCGACGTTAAGACTTATCTGATCGAAGACGCTGACCCGAATGGCCCCTTCGGCGCGAAAGAGGTCGGTCAAGGCCCGCTCTTACCCGTGATGCCCGCAGTCGCCAACGCCGTCTATGATGCGGTTGGCGTCCGCGTCGATGAAGTCCCCATCACGCCGGAGAAAGTCTTAGCCGCGCTCCGCGCCAAAGCGCAAGGCAAGCCCGCCCGCTTCGGCCCGAAAGACGTGCCTGCCGTCGAATGGCCCGAACCGCTCAAGGTACTCACGCCCGCCGAAGGCGGCGACGGTCGAGAACTGCCGCGCGTCGCGGTGCATTCGTGAGGCGAGACGATGGGCAAATACGAGAAGCTACTCTTACAAGTCCTGCGCGGCACGTCAGACGTAAACATCTCGTTCGACGAGTTATGTCAGTTGCTCATCCGCTTGGGCTTTGAGGAACGCATTCGCGGGAGCCATCACACTTTTAGAAAGCAAGGCATCGAAGAGAAGATCAATTTGCAGAAGGATGGGACCAAAGCCAAAGCGTACCAAGTCCGCCAAGTGCGCGCGGTGATTGTAAAGTACAAGCTCGGAGACGAAGAATGATGCATAAGTACGAAATCATCATCTACTGGAGCAATGAAGATCAGGTCTTTATCGCCGAAGTGCCGGAGCTACCCGGCTGCATGGTTCACGGCGACACCAAAGCAGCCGCTCTTGCCAATGCCGATGACGCGATTCAGTTGTGGATCGATACGGCGGAAGAGTTCGGCGAGCCAGTGCCAGAGCCGAAAGGCCAGCGATTGATGCTAGCCTAGTCGTTATTGGCGGTCGCGAAATGCCGCACGTCGCGGTGCATTCGTGAAACTGAGGAACGGTAGTGAAGCTTCCCAACGCGGAGAGCGCGGTCACGGACATACGCGGTGGCAAGACATTCCGACGTGAGGAGACAGCGATGACGAATGAAGAGATGCAAAGAATCATAGAGTTCATGATCAAGCGTCAAGAAGCCTTTGACGCCCGACAGGAGAGGTTGCAGGCGAGTCATGAGAAATTCGAGGAGCGCCATGCGAAGTTTGAAGAGCGCCATGCGAAATTCGAGGAGCGTCAGGAGCAATGCGAGTTAAATCATGCTTTGCTACAAACCGAAGTGCGCGGGCTGGCGAAGATCGTCGGGCAGATCGGCGAGGCTCAACTTCGCACACAAGACGAAATCTTCAATCTGGCGAAAATCGTTGACGGATCAGTTGAGATCGTCACTAAAGAACGCAATGGCGACGGGCCGCAACAATAGCCACACCGCATGACAGCCGCACAGACACTCTCCGAATTAGTTCGCATCGATTCTGTCTCCGCGAGATCAAATCGCGAAATCATCTCTACTCTTGCCGCGCGCTGTGAAAGTTTTGGGATGCGTGTCCGATTGTTGCCTTACACGGACGAGCGCGGTGTCGAGAAAGTGAATTTAATCGCTGTCGCGCCGCACGATGCAGTTAATGACGCGATTGAGTTGGCGCTCGTCGGACACACTGACATTGTGCCTTTCGATCCGGCGTGGGCTGATGCGCTCGCTTTGACCGAGCGCGACGGGAAACTCTACGGACGCGGCGCGTGCGACACGAAAGGCTTCATCGCCGCCGCGCTGACTGCGGTTGCGCGCATCGATCTCAAAGGACTCAAACGACCGCTCGCGCTCGTCTTCACGGCGGACGAAGAGATCGGCTGCTTCGGCGCGAAGCGACTCGCCGAAGCAAAGGCGATGCGCGCGCGTTACGCCATCGTGGGCGAGCCGACTTCACTTCAGCCAATGCGCGCCGGCAAAGGTTACTGCCTCGCCGAAGTGATCGTCTCCGGGCGCGAGGGCCACAGCGCTTACCCCGCGCTCGGAGCTTCGGCCATCTTCCGCGCCGCGCGTCTCGTCAATCGCATCGAAGCCGTGTCGGAAAAATTAAAGGCAGAACAGCATTCGGCTTTTGATCCGCCGCACACGACGATCAACGTCGGGCTGATCGATGGCGGCACGGCCAAAAATATCATCGCCGGCGAATGCCGCTTCACTTTAGAGTGGCGGCCCATTCCGGGGCAGGCAGCCGGGCGCGTCGTTGATCTCATCCAAGCCGAAGTTGAAAATTTACGCGCGACCGACGC
>JALZKK010000329.1 GCA_030859285.1 Acidobacteriota bacterium
GCGGAAAAAGCGGCGGCGATGAAGATGAGAAAGTTGACCAGCAGGCAGGCTAAAATTCGTCGGCTTCGCATGGCGGTCTCCTCAGAGATACTTGATTGAGCGGCGGGCAGTTTGTCTCGCCTGACGATTGAACGAGGAAAACGCCCGCTCTTGCGTCGGAACAATGATGAAATTATCACTCGCCGACATCTCAAGCGTCGTGCGTTGCTGGGAGCGCGGACGTCTCGCCCGCCAAGCTCGCCTGCGGCGAGCTAACAATCGCGCGCGACACTCGCCAGTTGAATGATCGCGCAACCATTATTCGCGCCTTCGCGCTCAGGGCGGACGAGACGTCCGCGCTCCCAGCAGAGAGCGCGTTCTTACTTTCACCTCTACAGTTTTTAATTGAGCGCGCGCAGGCGCGGGCTGCGAATGGCGATGAAGGCGACGAAGAGTGTCGAGATGAGGCCGCCGATAGCGAGCGTGCGGGGCGCACCGAGCTGTTCGGCGGCGAGGCCGGCGAGGAAGTTGCCGATGGGAAATGCGCCGATGAACGATAGAATGAACATGCTCATCACGCGCCCGCGCATCTCGTCGGTGACGAGCCGTTGCAAGAGCATGTTAATGACGGCCACCGAACAGACAATTGAGAAGCCAATGGCGAAGAGGAAAAACAACGCGAGGAACAAATTCGTCGAAAGCGAAAAGCCAATGAGCGCCACGCCGAACGCCATCGAGCCGCCGAGAACGAACCAGCCTTTGCGCTTCGGATCGCCGAGGAACGCCAGCAACAACGCCGCGCAGAATGATCCCGCGCCCGCCGTCCCCATCAAAACGGAGAGGCCGCGCTCGCTCATCTGAAACACATCGCGCGCGAAGACCGGCATCATCGTCAGATACGGCGCACCGAAGAGGCTGGTCACGCCGGAAATCAACAGCAGCATGAAGACACGCGGACGCTTCAACACGTAACGAAAGCCGTCCGTCAAATCGCGCCACAGCGCGCCCCGCTCCCGGAGCGAGTGCGCGCCTTCGCGCCGACCGGCGGGGATGCGAACCAATGCGAGCGCGATGACGATGGCAATGTAAGAAAGTCCATTTGCGAGGAAACATCCGGCAACACCGAGCGTCACGAAAGCGACGCCCGCCAGCAAGGGACCAAGCACGCGCGAGAGTTGAAACTGCGTCGAGTTCAAAGCAATGGCGTTCGACAAATCCTCGCGCCCGACCAGATCGATCATGATCGCCTGATACGACGGAGCCGCCAGCGAGAAGCAGCAACCCGTCACGAACGACGCCGCCAAGATAATCCACCGATCCACCACGCCGGTATAAATCGCCGACGCCAGCAAGAGCGCCGTCAGCCCCGCGCCGAACTGCGTGACGAGCAGCAACCGCTTCCGATCCAACAAGTCCGCGAAGACGCCGCCCAAGAGCGTCAAGACGAGTCCCGGCACAGTCGCCGCGAAACCATCGAGGCCGAGCCAGAAGGCAGAGTCGGTCAAGTTCAGCATCAACCACCCTTGGGCCACCGTCTGCATCCACGTCCCGACGTTCGACAAAAACGCGCCCGCCCAGAACAGACGAAAGTTGCGGTGCGCCAGCGCACGAAACATCTCGCCCGCGCGCCCGCGCGCCACCGCCTCCTGCGTCGTGTCCGGCGTCAAGCTCTGATGGATATTCGCCGCCATGCCTTCAACTTGATAACACTGCGTCCCGTTTGTTTCAAATGTACAAGAGTCTTCACAGTGTTTGACGCTTTCTCAGAAAGAAAAAAAATCCACGAGGCCGCACGAAAAGACACGAACAACATCCAATCTTTTTCGTGTTCTGTCGTGTGATTTCGTGGATCATCCTCGCTTCGATTGTCGCGCATTTTGCCGCGCGCGTGGCCTTCGTGTTTTAATCGGCATCTCGCAGAGTTGAGACATCGACAACGCAACTTTTTGCTAATCATGTGAGGAGACAAGATGAAACGAAAGCGGGTCCTCGTCAGGTTCTTATTATCGCAGACAATTTTGCTCGCGCTGTTCGCGGGCGGCGCGACTCAAACTCAAGCGCAGGCGCAACCGCAAACGGAGAATAAGCCCATGCCCACAACGGAGAGCAAACCCGCGACTCCGGCGGCTAAACCGGCGGACGTGGTGAGCATCGATGCGATCCTCGCCGCCGTCTATGACACCATCTCCGGCCCGGCGGGACAGCCGCGCGATTGGGATCGCTTCCGCTCGCTGTTCGTTCCCGGCGCACGTTTGATCCCGACCGTTAAACGACCGGACGGCGAATTTGTTTCTCGCGTCCTTGACGTGGAGACGTTCATCCGCTCCGCGACCGAGAACACCAAAAAACAAGGCTTCTACGAAAAGGCCATCGCCAACCGCATCGAACAATTCGCCAACATCGCGCACGTCTTCAGCACCTACGAAGCGCGCCACAATGCGACGGACGCCAAGCCCTTCATTCGCGGCATCAACAGCA
>JALZKK010000334.1 GCA_030859285.1 Acidobacteriota bacterium
GAGTTGAACCCGTACAAGATTGCGGTGCAGCAGTTCGAGCGCGCGGCGGATTATTTGCAGCTCGACGAGTCGATGCGGCAGGTCTTGAAGAAGGCGAAGCGGCAGTTGATCGTGTCAATCCCGGTGAAGACAGACGGCGGCGAGGTGCGCGTCTTCGAGGGTTATCGTGTGCAACACAACATCGCGCGTGGGCCGGCGAAGGGCGGCATTCGCTTTCACCCGCAGGTGACGCTCGACGAGGTGAAGGCGCTCGCGTCTTGGATGACTTGGAAGTGCGCGACGGTCGGCATTCCTTACGGCGGCGGCAAGGGCGGTGTGGTGTGCGATCCGAAGTCGATGTCGCGGGGCGAATTGGAAAGACTGACGCGCCGTTATGCTTTTGAGATCGCACCGATCATCGGCCCTGACCGAGACATTCCCGCGCCCGACGTTTACACAGACGAACAGACGATGGCTTGGATCATGGACACCATCTCGATGGTGCGCGGACATACGGAACTCGGTGTCGTGACGGGCAAGCCGATCTCGCTCGGCGGCTCGCAAGGCCGCGCCGAAGCGACGGCGCGCGGTTGTCTCTACGCGCTGCGCGAGGCGTGCCGCGTTCGCGGAGTCGATTTGAGCAAGACGCGCGTGGCCGTTCACGGCTTCGGCAACGCGGGCGCGAACATCGCTTGGATGGTAGCGGAGGAAGGCGCGCGCGTCGTCGCCATCGCCGATTCGCAGATCGGTCTCTATTCCGAGAGTGGCATCGATATGCAAGCGGCGTTGCGCCACAAGGCCGAGACGAAATCCTTGCAAGGCTTACAGGGGACCACAGAGATCGCGCCGGAAGATGTGTTGGAAGCTGATTGCGACATTCTGCTGCCGTCGGCGTTGGAGAACAGCATCACGTTGGAAAATGTCGGGCGCGTCAAAGCGCACATCATCGCCGAACTCGCCAACGGCCCGACGACGCCGGGCGCGGATCGAGAGTTGGCCGCGCGCGATGTTTTCCTCATCCCGGACATCCTCGCCAACGCGGGCGGCGTCACCGTCAGTTATTACGAGTGGGTGCAAAATCAATACTCTTATTTTTGGACGGAGAAACAGGTCAACGAAGCATTAGAGCAAACGATTCACACCGCCTTCGAGGCGGTACATACGACAGCGCAAGTCAACGAGACCGACATGCGAACCGGCGCGTACATCCTCGCCGTCGGTCGCGTCGCCGAAGCGACCAATGTGCGCGGGATATTTCCGTGACAGTTTTTAGTTTTCAGTTTTCAGTGGCTCTTTGGTGTGGCGAGGATGACGGCTTCAGCTCGCCACGAATAATCGTACAACTGAAAACTGAAGGCTAAGAACTGAAAACTGAAAACTGATGAAAATCATCGTTTACGAAAAGCCGACTTGAACGAAGTGCCGCGAGTTGGACCGGCTGCTCCGTGAGAGCGGCGTCGATTACGAAAAGATCAATTACTTCGTCGAGCCTTTAGGCGAGGACAAACTGCGAGACTTGATTGGCAAGATGCAGATCGCGCCGCGCGAACTCTTACGGACGAACGAACCTGCCTACCGCGAATTAAAGCTCGGCCAGCGCACGCTGATGGACGAAGAAATTATCCGCTTGTTAGTTGAACATCCCGAACTGCTCCAACGCCCCATCGTCGAGCGCGGCGCGCGCGCCGTCTTGGCCCGCCCGGCAGAGAAGATTAAAGAACTGATCGGTGACGAATGACAAGTTAAAGCTCTAAACTTGTCTCTGCTCGTCACTCATCACTCATCACTGTTTTAATGATTCCCGCACGCAAGAGCGCGTGGTTCGAGCGCGCGTTCGCCGCTTACAACCGAAATTTGATCGCGCGCCGCTTCGAGGGCTTGCGCGTGGCGGGCGCGAGTAATTTGCGCGAGCGACCGCACGACGCACCGTTGATTTTGTATGCGAATCATTCGAGTTGGTGGGACGGCCTCATCGTGTTTCAGATCGGGCGCGCGTGCCGGCTCGATCAATATGCGTTGATGGAAGAAAAGCAATTGCGCGTCTATCCGTTGTTCCGCCGGATCGGAGCTTTCTCGATTGTGCGTGAGCGCGCACGCGAAGCAGCGCAGAGCGTTGATTATGCCGCTGCGTTGCTGCGCGGCACGGCTCGCGCGCTTTGGATTTTCCCGCAAGGCGAGACGCTGCCGAACGACGTGCGCCCGCTCCGGTTTTTTAATGGCGTCGTGCACATCATCAAACGCGCGAATGGAGCATACGCCGCGCCGGTCGCGCTGCGCTATGAGTTTTTGGACGACTTCAAGCCCGCAGCCTTCGCGCGCGTCGGTGCGGTTCAGCGAATCGATGTTGGCGAGAATTTCAACGCTAAGCTAATCACGCCAGCGTTAGCTGAGAGATTGACAATGACGCTTGATCAAGTGCGCGCCGATGTACTGCGGGGCCGGCTGGATGAATATGTGGAGATCGTCGCACCAAGCCAGAGATCTAAAAAGTTCTAACGCCGGAGGCCGCCCGCCATCAACTGAGCGACTGTTAGATAATTGCTACCATGCGATGAGCTGTGCGACTCTTTCAGGGTCGGAACTGGTGTTGACTGCTGTCGTCGGGCGTTGCCCGACGCTATTGAATTGGTCGCTTTCAGCGACCGGCAAGCCTGCGTGCAGCTTTTCTAATACTGAAAGCTGAAGACTCAGAGAAGATGGCAAAGGGAACGGGGACAATTTACGTCTGTCAGAACTGCGGCAATCAATCGCGCAAGTGGCTCGGCAAATGCCCGGACTGCGGCGAGTGGAATTCGTTCGTCGAAGAGCGCGCGTCAACTACGCCGAAAGGCCCAGCGGCGCGCGGCGGCTTTCGCTTGCGCGAAGTGAAGCCCATCGCTTACGGCGACATCGAATCGCAAGATGAGGCGCGCATCTCTTCCGGCATCACGGAATTTGATCGCGTGCTGGGCGGCGGCATCGTGCCGGGCAGCCTCGTGCTGCTCGGCGGCGAGCCGGGTATCGGTAAATCGACTTTGATCCTTGAAGTTGCCGACAAGTTGAGCGCGCAGGGGACCAAAGTGCTGTACGTGTCCGGCGAAGAGTCAGAGCGGCAGATCAAGATGCGGGGCGAGCGGCTCGGCCTCGACGCGAAGAATCTTTTTCTGCTGCCGGAGACGATGTTGGAAAACATTTTTGGGGAGATTGAACGTTCCGCGCCCGGCGTCGTGATCGTCGATTCGATCCAGACAATCTTCTCCTCGAAGATCGAGTCCGCGCCCGGCTCCGTCTCACAAGTGCGCGAAGTGGCGGGCCAGTTTTTGATCCTCGCGAAGAATCAGACCGTGCCGGTCTTTTTAATCGGGCATGTGACGAAGGAAGGCTCCATCGCCGGGCCGAAGGCTTTGGAACACATCGTCGATACGGTGTTGTACTTCGAGGGCGAGCGGCATCACAACCACCGGATCGTTCGGGCGACGAAAAATCGCTTCGGCGCGGCGAATGAACTTGGTGTCTTCGAGATGACGGGGACGGGCTTGGTTCCCGTCGCGAATCCTTCGCAGATGTTCTTGCAAGAGCGACCGACGAACGTCGCTGGCTCAATCGTGACGGCCTGTATGGAAGGCACGCGCCCGATGTTAGTCGAGATTCAGGCGCTCGTCTCCGGCTCGAAGTACGGCACGGGCCGCCGCATGGCACAAGGCTATGACGCTAATCGGATCGCTCTCTTGATCGCGATGTTGGAAAAGCGCGTCGGTCTTCAACTCTTGGGCGACGACGTGTTCCTCAACGTCGCGGGCGGCTTAGAGATCGATGAGCCAGCCGCCGATCTCGGCGTCGTCGCCGCCATCGCTTCGAGTTTTAGAAATTTGCCGATTGACGCCGAGACCGCCGTCTTCGGCGAGGTCGGCTTGACCGGCGAAGTGCGCGGCGCGATGGGAGCGGCAATGCGCGCCCGCGAAGTCCAAGCCCTCGGCTTCAAAAAACTGATCGCCCCCGCCTCCAACGCCGAAGACTTGAAACGACTGATTGGTCTGCGCGTCGTCGGCGTGCGGTCGGTGGAGGAGGCGTTGGACGAACTCTTCTGATTGCGGATTTCGGATTGCGGAATGCGGATTGAAAAACTGACGATCCGCCGGAGTTAAATCCGCATTCCGCAATTGCTTTATGCCCGGATAAAATTTTCGTGGGTCGCTGAACGAGTCGCGTTAGTCGTCGGCGGCTTGCGCTGAATCCGAAAACGATTTATAACCGCCTTCAGTGTTGCTCACGCATGTCTGCGCGTTGAGCCACGACGCTTCACCGTCCGGTTAATTCGTTTCTACAAAAAGGTTTTTGTGACGCTTTCTCAGAGAGCGTGTTAATATCAAATTATCATGCACGTGGACTTGCTAGTCATCCGTGTCGTTTTCACTGCGCTGCTCGCTGCGGCGGGTTACATGCTGCATCCGGTCCCCGGCCACCCGTTGATCTCGGCTGTCGTCGGGGGCTTTATCGCTCTCGCCATCATCTGTTTCGAGATGCGGATTCAGCGCGCGTCGTTGAAGACTTTGATCGGCGCGGCGGTTGGCTCGATCATGGGCATCGTCGGCGCGTACCTGATCGGCTCGCTGATCTCTAGCCAAGAGTCGCTCGCTGTCCGGCCAGAGACTAAAACTTTTCTGACGCTGGCGCTGACTTTCTTGATGGCCTACATCGGTCTGACCGTCGGCGCGGCCAAGGGCGACTATCTCGATCTGTCGGCATTGGGCGGTATCTTCAGCGACAAGGCGACGAAGCGCGATTACAAGATTCTCGATACCTCCGTCATTATCGACGGGCGGATCGCCGACATCGCCGAAGCGGGTTTTTTGAGCGGGACGATTGTGATCCCGCAGTTCATCCTGCGTGAGTTGCAGCAGGTGGCTGACTCGCCCGACTCGTCGAAGCGGCAGCGTGGGCGGCGCGGCCTCGACATGCTCAACCGCTTGCAGTCAAACGGTTCGCTCGATATACAAATCGTGGATACTGATTTTCCGGCGGTGCGTGAAGTTGATCTCAAATTGTTGGAGTTGAGCAAGCAACTCGATGCCGTCGTCGTCACCAACGATTTCAATTTGAACAAGGTGGCGCAACTGCACGGCGTCCAGATTCTCAATATCAACGAATTGGCGAACGCTTTGAAGCCGGTCGTGTTGCCGGGCGAAGCGATGCGTGTCTTCATCTTGAAAGAAGGCAAGGAATATAACCAAGGCGTCGCTTATCTCGATGACGGCACGATGGTCGTGGTCGATAACGCGCGACGAATGATCGGCAAGAACGCCGACATCTCCGTGACCAGCGTTTTGCAGACTACCGCCGGCAAGATGATCTTCGGACGCCTTTGGGAAGACGTGCCGGAGAACGGGGTCGGCGATTCCCGCATCATCAACGGCGGCACACGCCGCAACAACACCGGCACCAGCTACCGCGACGCACGCACTTCCGCCGCTACCGGCGTCCCGCGCAGCATCGAACACGAAGACTGATGTTAAGTTCAAAGTTCAAGGTTCAAAGTTCAAAGTTTGAGACAGGCTGTTGACTTTGAACTTTGAACCTTGAACTTTGAACTTGCTATGAATGTTGCCATCATCGTTGCCGCCGGGCAGGGGACGCGGGCCGGAGGGACGGGCGGCGGCAAGGGGGCCAAGCAGTTTCGGGAGTTGGCGGGAGTCCCGATCATCATCCACACGCTGCGGCGGTTCGAGCAGAGCGCGACGATTGGCGAGTGCGTCGTAGTCGTTCCCGCCGCACAGTCTTCTGAATTCTTAAAGCTGATCGAACAGTACCAACTCCGCAAAGTGGTGCGCGTTGTGCCGGGCGGCGCGACGCGGGGCGAATCGGTATGGCGCGGCTTGCAAGCTGTCCGCGCAGCGACGGCTGAGATCGTCGCGGTTCACGACGGCGTGCGCCCGTTCGTCGCGCCGGAAGAGATCGATGAGACGGTGCGAGCAGCGCAGGCAGCAGGCGCGGCGATCCTTGCCGCGCCAACCATCGACACGATCAAGGAAGTGAAAGACAATCGCGTGACGCGCACACTCGAACGCGCTGCGCTCTGCCGCGCGTTGACCCCACAGTGCTTTCGTTACGATCTTTTGCGCCGCGCCTATGAGCAAGCCAGCGCGGACAATTTAGACGCCACCGACGACAGCGCGCTCGTCGAACGACTCGACGCATCCGTCTCAATCGTCGAAGGCAGCGCGCGCAACATCAAGCTCACGCGCCCGGAAGACTTCGCGCTCGCGGAAATCTTGCTGAAAGAATTTGAGAATGAGTCCAAAGTCCAAAGTCCAAAGTCCAAAGTCTGAAAGCAGGCTTGTTGACTTTGGACTTTGGACTTTGGACTTTGGACTTAAGAGATGTTTCGCATCGGGATTGGACACGACACGCATCGTTTGACGGCGGGTAGGCCGCTCGTCTTGGGCGGCGTGTTGGTTCCTTCTGAGAAAGGCGCAGAAGGGCATTCGGACGCCGACGCTTTGACGCACGCTATTTGTGATGCGATTCTCGGCGCGTTGTGTGCAGGCGACATCGGGCAGCATTTTCCAGATCGCGATCCGCAGTGGAAGGATGTCGAGAGCCTGCAATTATTGGCGCGCGTCGTGTGGCTGGCGAAGGAGAGCGGCTATCACGTAGTCAATGTCGATTCGACGGTGTTACTGGAAAGGCCGCAACTGCGGCAGCACATTCCGGCGATGCGCGAAAAGTTGGCGGGAGTGTTGGAGGTTGATGCGTCATGCATGAGCGTCAAGGCAAAGACCGGCGAAGGCTTGGACGCCGTGGGCGAAGCGCGCGCGGTGACGGCGCAGGCGATCATCCTCTTAGCCGTGATTGAAAAGTGAAATGCTGTTGGGCTGCCTCTCGAACGTATAAATGATCACACCGCAGGAAGTAATCCGAAAAAAAAGAGACGGTCACGCACTGACGCACGAAGAGATTGCGTTTTTCGTGCGCGGCGTAACAAACGGCCAGTTCGCAGATTATCAGGCGACGGCGTTGTTGATGGCTGTGTTGTGGCGCGGGATGAACGAGGATGAGCAGCGCGCTCTGACACAGGAGATGCTGCGTTCGGGCGTGA
>JALZKK010000339.1 GCA_030859285.1 Acidobacteriota bacterium
TTGAGTTTGACGAGCGCGGCCTGCCGTTTTTCGTATGCGTGCGGATCGCGCCGCTCTTTTTTCCCCTGCCCGTTCTCGGATTGCACGAACACCAAATTCCTTTTCAAGCGGAGGGCGCGCTTCCGCAATTCTTCAGTCCCTTTCGCGACGGATTCATAGTCGAGCGCGGCGGTTGCCGCCGCCGTCCTCAATTCGTGGCCGACGGCTTGCAGGCGCATGAAGTCCTCATTGATTTGCGCCAGCGCTAGACGCGCTTCTTCCGGGCTTTTGGTGGTGATCGGCCTTTCTATGGCTCGCAACTGCTGCTCTCGCGCCTGTATATTGCGCTCACTAGCCGGCAGACCGCTTCGTGGCATCCCGCCTTGACCTAAGGTCGCAGTAGATGACACGACAATTAGAGTAGCCATTACAACAACCTTCACGATGCTGACTGTAAAATCTATACGACCGCTTCGCATGGCAAACCTCCAATGGCTGGAATGACGTGGATTCAACGTAGGGAACACTAACAGAGAAACCATCACCGGCAAGTAGAATCAATTGAGAGAGTCGCCACTACCGGCAGGAGGAATTCTCTGTGTGAGCATTCTACTCCTCTTTCGTCTCCTTGACGATTTTTCTTTGTGGAGAGTTGCGCGCCGCAGTTTGTGTCCTCAACGCCTACCGGGAATCAACCCCTCTGCCGTGACTACTGACAGACTTCGCCTTTTATAGATTCTCAATCGCCACCGGCTCGACGTCGTCGGCCAAGTCGAAGCCGAATACTTTTGCGTAAAAATAAATCTCGCCATCGAGGGCGCGTTTGATGTTTTCGGCGCGGCGGAAGCCGTGTTGTTCGCCGGGGAAGGCGACGTAGGCGACGGGGAGTCCTTTGGCGCGGAGGGCAGCGACCATGATCTCGGCTTGGTTGGGCGGGACGACTTTATCTTCTAAGCCTTGAAAGAAGATGACGGGGCAGGAGAGTTTTTCGGTGAAGTTGATTGGAGAACGCTCGTGATAAATGTCTGCGCGCTCAGGGTAGGGACCAATCAGGTTGTCGAGATAGCGCGACTCGAACTTGTGTGTGTCGCGCACGAGTGCGCCGAGATCGCTGACGCCATAGTGGCTCGCGCCGGCTTTGAAGGTGTCGCGGAAGGTGAGGGCGCAGAGCGTGGTGTAGCCGCCAGCGCTGCCGCCGTCGATGACGCAGCGTTCCGTGTCAACTAAGCCTTGCTGTGCGAGATAGCGTGCGCCGTTGACGCAATCATCGACATCGGTGAGGCCCCACGTGCCGTTCAAGCGGCGGCGATATTCGCGTCCGTAGCCGGTCGAGCCACCATAGTTCACGTCGAGGACGGCGAAGCCGCGACTGGTCCAGTATTGGATGTGGAGATTGAGCGTCGTCACAGCGGCGGACGTTGGTCCCCCGTGACTCTTGACGAGCAAGGGCGGCAATTCATTCTCCGGCGCGATGAAGTCGCGATTGCGCGGCGGGTAAAAAAAGCCGTGCGCGCTCTGCCCGTTCTCAGTCGGGAATTCGATGGGCTGCGCGGCGGAGAGATAACCTTCGTCGATCTGCAAATCATTTGCGCGGCGCAGGATTTTGGTTTCATTGGACTGAAGATCGAGTTGAACGATGCGCGCTGATTGCGTTGATGCGCCGGCGCGGAAAGCGGCGCGGTTGTAGGCGACGTGGAGAAATGAGATGTCTGTGTAAGGCGTCTCGATCTGTGTGAGCGCGCCGGTCGTCGTGTCGAGGCGGGCAAGGCGCGAGAGGCCGCGTTCGATGAAAGTGCAGATGATCTCGCGCGCGGACGCGAAGCCGTAAGTCGAGTAGCCGAAAATCCAGTGCGGTACGCCGAACTCGGCGGCCTTTGGACAGAGCGGTTCAGCCGTCTTGCCGTCTTTACCTAAACGATAAATGTTCCACCAACCGCTGCGGTCAGAGACGAAATAAAGTTTTCCGTCCGGCGACCATGCGGGTTGAAAGATCGATTCATCGACGCCGCCCGCCACGCGCCGCGCATTCTCAATCGTGCCGTCCGTGCGAAAGTCCGCGAGCCACAATTCCGTCCCATCCCACGGCATGTTCGGATGATTCCACGCGAGCCACGCCAACTGTCGTCCGTCCGGGTTGACACACGGCGACGAGTAGAAATCGAAGCCGGACGCGAGTATGTCGCCCGCCTGTTGATGGTCAGCATCGAGATGAATTCTGACAATCGTGTTGATGGCTTCCTGCTCGCTCGCGCTGTGGTCTTCGCGGACGACGATCAGTTGATCGTGATGCGTGTCCACCACCGCATCGGCATAGAGCAAGCCGGCATCGGCGGGCGTCAACGGCTGCGGACTTTCGCCGGAGCGTTGGCGGTAGAGGCGCTGGTCTGTGAAGTTAGAAAAATAAACTGTGCCTTGATGCACGGCATAATCGCCGCCGCCGTATTCGTGGACGCGAGTGCGGGCGTTGAAACCGGGTGGCGTCACATCGCCGCCGGGCAGATGCCGGACGATAACGCTGCGGCCCGCCTCCGACGGACGCACTTCGATCCAATAGACATCCTCGCCGTCAACCTTGACCATGCTCAATCCAATTGAACCTTGCACGATGAGGTCGGAAGTGATCGGGGATTTCCACGAGCCGGAGGGCGCTGGCTTGGCTTCAGCCATTTTCGATTCTGCTCCTTAAATGTTGATAACGAGTCGGGACATGATGACGAAAAAGCCGAGCGAAGCCAAGCAACAGAAAGGAGAAAGGCGAAGGGAGAAAGGAGAAAGTGTGGACACGCCTGCGGCGTGAAATTAAATAAAATAAATCACAGCGAAGCTGTGTCCTCACTTTCGCCCTTCGCCTTTCTCCCTTTTCTCGCCCTGCCTCAAGAATTTCTCAAGTCCTGCCTTTTACAGTGCCACAGTACCGGGCAAATGTCCCGATGGCGGCCAAATTGAAAGAGCGGAGAGCCGAATGTCCTTAATTAACGATAAGATCACGACCCCCACCGATCTCCCCATCGTCCCGCGCCCGCGCCTGTTGGAGACGCTGGCCGAGAGTCTGAACTGTTGCAATTCAACCGTCATTTCGGGTCGCACCGGGACGGGTAAGACCATGTTGGCGACGGACTTTGCCGGGCGTTGCGGGCGGCGCGTGGCGTGGTACAAGGTGGACGCGCCGGAAGCGGACTTACATCTGTTTTTGCAATATCTCATCGCTAGTGTCCGCAACCGGTGTCCGGGCTTTGGCCGGAAAACTCTCGCCCTGCTCCGAGAATGCGGGAACGGCCACGGGCCGGAAGACGCGCCGTTCTTAGCCGAATCGTTCGTTTACGAGTTGCTGACCCTCGATGACGGCGAGCCGCTGTTGCTCGTCATCGATGATCTACATTTGGTGTATGATGCGGAGTGGGTCGTCCCTTTCTTCAGCCGCTTGCTGCCGCTGCTGCCGCCGGAAGTGCATGTGATCTTGACTGGCCGGACTCTGCCGCCCGCGCCGCTCTGGCGGATGCGCTCGAAGCAGACGCTGCGCGTGGTGGATGAATCGGCGCTGCTCTTTAACGCGCGCGAGGCCGAGGAGTTGTTTGCGAGCTATGGCCTGCCGCGTGAGTCGGCGGCACGCGCGCTGACTGAGACGCGCGGACGCGCCGCGTGCATAGACACGCTGGCCCGCGAAGGCGCGCTGGCGAAACGCCAAGCAGACGCTCGCTTGAACAACGAAGCTCGTGAGACGGCCAACGCGCAATTGCGGCTCGTCAAGGGCTTCGCTGCCAAGACGTCGCTCCGCGCAACATGAAAAGCAATGACTAGTGACGAGTGACAAGTTGAAACCTAAAGACTTGTCTTCCTGCTCGTCACTCATCACTCGTCACTCATCACTGTACTTCAATGGTCAACCGGCCGCGCCGTCAGTCAGAGGTTTCCCACACTTCGCCGCTCCCACCTATCGAGATGGCGACGGGCGCGCACGCCTTTTTTCTGCGAACCAAGCTGTTGCCGCCGCGCCCCGCGCCCGCGCTCTTGCTGCGCCCGCGTTTGATGGAACGTTTGGGCGCGAACCTCTCGCATCCCGTCACACTCGTCACTGCCGCCGCCGGGTCGGGCAAGACTACGCTCGTCGCCGATTTCGTCCGCTCGCGCAAACGCCAGTTCGTTTGGTATCAACTCGATCACACCGACGCCGATCCGTTCGTCTTCCTCGGCTACGTCGCGCACGGCATCCGGCAGATCGTCCCCGGCTTCGGCGCGGCTACACTTTCATACTTGCAGCAGTCCGCCGACGAGATGGCGCAGCAACCCGAACGCGCCGTCGATGTCCTTTTGAACGAAGTCCTCGATCTCGTCGATCAACCGTTTATCTTCGTCCTCGACGACTATCATCATCTCGGCGCGGAGACAGCGGTTCATACAATTGTGGATCGGCTGCTCGCTTATCTGCCCGACGTGATGCACTTGATCATCGTCTCGCGCGATGTGCCGCCGCTTGCGCTGGCGCGACTGCGGACGCAGAACGCGCTGACGATCATCGACCGCAATGAACTGCTTTTCACCGATGAAGAGACGCAGGAATTATTTCGCACGGTCTTCGATCTCGAACTGACGCCGGAGCAGCTCGCCGAATATCGCGAGCGGACGCATGGCTGGATCACTGCGCTGCAACTCGTCCGGCAAGTCGCGCAGAGGCAAGCGTTGGGACTGCGCGAGGGTGAGAGCGCCAGCACACCCGATCTGTCGGAGATTCTGCGCCAATCCGAGCGTGACATCTTCGATTATTTCGCCGAAGAAGTTTTCGCCGACGAGACGGAAAACGTACAACAATTGCTGCTCCGCCTTTCGTTATTGGAGCGCATTGACTCGGACGTGTGCGCGCAACTGCACCCGAAATCGGGCTGCGCGGCGGCGTTGCCCGCGCTCGTGCGGCGCAATGTCTTCATGACCGTCGCCGGCTTGAGCGACGGGCGCGGCGAAGAATATCGCCTACATCCGCTCTTCAAAGATTTTCTGCGCCGTCGCTTGCATACGGAAGTCGGGCAGGCCGGAGTAACCGCCGAACACGCGCGCTATGCTGATTTCTTCATTGCAGACGAACAGTGGGAACCGGCGATGCGCCATCTCCTCGCGGCAGAGGACTTCGCGCGCGCCGCCCGGATCATCGCGGAGAAAGGCGCGGACTGGATCGCGAGCGGTGCTTTTAGTTTGCTACTCACTTTCGCCGAAGCCGTGCCGCCCGCCGTGCTGGAGACAGAGCCACGCGCGCTCGCCCACCGCGCCGAAATTGTCCGGCTGCGCGGCGAATACGACGCGGCGCAGAGCCTCTTCCGCCACGCCACGACGCTCCTGCACAAGCGGGGAGACGCCGAAGGCGAAGCCGACGCTTATCACTCGCTCGCCACCATTGCGCGTCGCCGCGGCGATTTCGCGACGGCCTTCTCGTATCTGGATCGCGCCGTCGAATTAACGGACGAAAGCTCGGTCGTTCGCACACGTTGCGCCAACACGCGCGGTCTCTGCCTGCTCGCTTTGAGCCAACGCGCCGAGGCCGAGTTGGAATTTCGCGCCGCTCTGCAATCCGCCGAAGAACAGAACGACGAGCGCTACGCCCGCCTCATCGCGCACAATCTCGGACTGCCCGCGATGGGACGCGGCGATTTCCTCGAAGCTCTGCGCTGGCTGCGCCGGATGCTCAAGGAAGACGACGGCGCACCGATCCCGCAAGAGGCCACCGCCTATCTGAACATGGCGCGCTGCTACCTGTTTCGCGGCGAACTGGCCCAGTGCGAACAAAATTTGGAGCGCGCGATGAAGCGTTGCCAGTTGTTCAACCTCGTCGCCTTGAGCGGCGATGTCTTGGAGACTTACGGCAATCTCTACCGCGAACGCAATGATGCGGCGCGTGCGACCGAGTTTTACGATCAAGCCACGCGCTTTTACGAAGACGCCGGCCTCGACCTCTCGCGCAGCGAAGTGCAGGAAGAGCGCGCCGTCCTTCATCTGCAAAACGGCGAGATGCACGCCGCGCGTGTGTTGATGGAGCGGCTCGTCGGCGCGCGTGCCGAAGCCAGCGACGAAATTGGGACACTGACGGCGCGCCTCACGCGCGCCCGCGCTATGCTCGCGCAACGAGAGGTGGAAGCGGCGACCGCCGAGTTGAAAGATATTCTTGCTTACTTCCACACGCACGGCCTCTATTACTATGAGGCGCAGGCTTCGCTGGCGCTCGCCGAGGGCCGGCACATCGCCGGGCAAGAAGTCGAGATGATGGCGCACCTGCGCCGCGCCCTCGACTTGGCCGCGCGTTACGATTACGAGTATTGGCTCAAGCGCGAGATCGCTCGTCATCCTGCGCTCTTCGCGTGGCCGGAAGTGTGTGAGTTGCTCCCGCCCGACTTGCGCGAACAAGTGGCTGACGCCACCGCTGCCACCGCCGCGCGCTCGATAGGAGCGCAGCCGACTGACTCTCTGGCGACGACACAGGCTGCCGCGACAGCCGCGCCGCCCAAGCCCGCCGCCGATCTGACGATCAGGATGCTCGGCCCCATCGAGATTTTCCGCGATCCGGCCCGGCCCCTCGCCGCCGACGCTTGGACCACCAAACGCGCCCGCGACATCCTGTGCTTCATCGCCTCGCGCCGCCACCGCCGCGCCTCGAAAGACACCATCATCGACACCTTCTGGGGCGAGGCCGATTTCGAGGCGGTCGAGAAAAATTTTCATCCGACTGTCTCGCATATCCGCAAAGCGCTCAATAGTCGCCAGCCGATCAAGCAAAATTTCCTGCTCTACCGCGACGGCGACTACCTGCTCAACGGAGAATTCTCTTACCAGATCGATACCGAGGAGTTCGATCAGTTAGTTACTCAAGCCGAAGCCGCGCGCCGCGCCGGGAAGCACGACGAGTCTCTGAACTTTTACGAGCAAGCCGTCGCACTCTATCGTGGGAATTTTCTGCAAGGCTCGTATGAAGAGTGGGCCGAAGAGCAACGCTCTTACTATCGCGAGCAATATCTGCGGATGCTGGAGACATTAGCTAAAGCAGCGGTCAAAGCGGAAGACTGGCCGCGCGCTCTCCATCTCGCGCAAGACATCTTGAAGGACGATCCGTTCCGCGAAGACGTGCATTGCATGATCATGCGCGCGCACGCCGCGCTCGGCAACCGGGTCGCCGTTAAAGATCAGTACGAAAGCCTCCGCCGCCTCCTGCGAAAAGAACTCGGGGTCGAGCCAACCGCCGAGACGCAAAAAGTTCTGCGCCAGTTGATGATCTGATAAGGAGAAAAGAGAAAGTGTGGACACGCCGGCGGCGTGGAGCAAATAAAATAATTCACAGCGAAGCTGTGTCCACACTTTCTCCTTTCCCGGGTACCTTCTCCTTTCTCAAGGATTCCTCAAGTCTGGCATTTTATAGTACCGCTACATTTGGCCGCGTGTGGCAGGCCCGGCAGGGTGCATGAAAACCATTCAAATCTAATTAAGGCTTAACGAAAAGATGACAACTTCATGTGCGGCAAGCCAGATAAATCCGCCAAAAGAGACAAGGCACAGCTTTTGAGATGTGTTGTTTGGAAAAAATCGCCGGGCAAAACAACTTTCGACTTTCTTGGTTCCGGGAACGTTCTATGCTACTCTCTCCGTCCCGACACATAAATCCCCGACTCCCAACAGCGAGCGTTAATCCCTGTGGCGAAGCTGGCCTTCGTCCGGATATGTCTATCACTGCTTTCAATGGCAGCGTTTTATCACTTTCCCTCTAATGTATTTGATGAAAACGAATTCTATTAAAACCAAAATGCGGCAAGCCATGGCGCTGGCGCTCATCTTTATTCTCACGCTGAGTTCAGCTAACGCCGGCATCGTGATGACGGGCGCAGATGGCATTGTCATGACCGGAGCCGATGGGATCGTGATGACCGGAGCCGATGGGATCGTCACGACGGGTGCTGACGGTATCGTGATGACCGGAGCCGACGGCATCGTGATAACGGGTGCAGATGGCATCGTCACGACCGGCGCAGACGGGATTGTGATGACCGGCGCGGATGGCATCGTGACCACTGGTGCGGATGGCATTGTGATGACGGGTGCTGACGGCATCGTGATGACCGGAGCCGATGGAATTGTGATGACCGGCGCGGACGGCACGCGCTACGAAGCTGATTCGGTGTTGCTGCGGCAGCCGAGCGGCGTCAACGTAACTAACGTCGATACTGCCAGAGCCACCGGGACTGATGGCATTGTGATGACCGGCGCGGACGGCATTGTGATGACCGGAGCCGATGGAATTGTGATGACCGGAGCCGACGGGATCGTCACGACCGGAGCCGATGGCATCGTGATGACGGGCGCGGATGGTAGCACGACTTCGATCCAGCCGAGCGGGATTGTCGTCACCGGCGCGGACACGATTGTTGCCACGCGCGCCAACGGCATTGTGATGACGGGCGCGGATGGCATTGTGATGACCGGAGCCGATGGGATTGTAACCACCGGCGCAGATTCAAACACGAGTCAGACCGGCTTGCGGAGCGTCGATCCTGAACTGCTCGTGACGCTCAATGGAATGACCGACGATAGCACCGTCAATGCTGTCATCGTCTATCACCAACTGCCGACCGACGCCGACCTGAGCCAGTTGCAAAGTTTGGGCATCGCGGGCGGCACGCGCTTTCGTCAATTGCCGATGGTCGTCGTCACAGGGACGCGCGCGCAAATCTTGGCCGTCTCGAAACTCGCAACAGTGCGTTCGATCTACGGCAACCGCACTTTGCAATTGACGGCCACGCCGGATCGCGGCGCGGCTGGCGTCGAGCGCGTTCGCGCTGATGCAGACCTCTCGCGCCACAATGCGGGGCTGCTGGTCAGCGGTCGCGGCGTCACCGTCGCCGTCCTCGACACCGGGGTTGACTCAACACACAGCGACTTGGCTGGCCGCGTCGCGCAAAATGTCAAACTCGCCGACACGTTGAGCGTCAGCGCGGGTTTCACTTATCCGGTCAACGTCGAGAATCTAGGGAACACAGATCAAGTGCATGGTCACGGCACATTCGTCGCGGGTGTGATCGGCGGAAGCGGCCTTCGCTCCGGCGGCGCGTACAGCGGCGTCGCGCCGGGCGCGCGGCTCGTGGGCCTCAGCGCGGGCGAACTCAATCTGTTCTACATCCTCGAAGGCTTTGATTACTTGTTGGAGCATGGCGCGGGTCTTGGCGTCCGCGTCGTCAATTGCAGCTTTTCGGCGAATACCATCTATGACAAAAACGATCCGGTCAACGTCGCTACCAAGCTCTTAACAGATCGCGGCGTCAACGTCGTCTTCTCGGCGGGCAATACCGGCGCGGGCTTGGGGACGATGAATCCTTACGCCGTCGCACCGTGGGTCGTCTCGGTCGGCGCAACTGATTTTCAAGGCCGCATTGCGAGCTTCTCTTCGCGCGGGCAGTTCGGCAGCGCAATGTTTCGTCCGACGCTCGTCGCGCCGGGCGTCAAAGTCGTCGGCCTCCGCTCGACGGGCTTGAGTTTGACCGGCGTTGAGGGCGTCGGCTTCAACGGCGACGCAGGAATCGCGCCCGGCTACGTGCCGTTCTACACGACGGCGAGCGGGACCAGTTTCTCCGCTCCGCAAGTCGCGGGCGTGATCGCCTTGATGCTCGAAGCCAACCCGACGTTGACGCCGGCGCAAGTCCGAGACATCTTGCAGCGCACGGCAACGCCGCTGCCGCCTTACTACGCGCACGAAGTCGGCGCGGGAATGCTCAACGCGCACGCCGCCGTCTTGGAAGCCGCCTTCCCTGCGCGGCGAATGGGCAGCTTCAAAGCGACGCCCAATCGCGGCCAAGTCCGTTTCATCAACGAGCCGGTCCAACAAATCACTGGTACAGTGCAATCGTCCGGCGCTTTCGAGACGAATTTCAACGTCCCGCAGAACACGCTACTCGCTTCAATACAGATCGGTTGGAGTTCTCTGAGCGCCAATGATCTCGGCCTCTCGCTCTACGACGCACAGGGACTCAAGCAGGCCGACGTGAACACGCTCAACTTGCCGGGACTGACGGGCAAGCGCGAGCGTGCGGCGATTGATCAGCCGACGGCAGGCGCGTGGGCAATGCGCGTCAAGAACACGCTTGGTCCCCTCGCCGTCGGCGCACAGAATTTCACCGGGACAGTTGAGATCACTCGCGCCGAGTACGCGCCGCTGCGCGACATCGCGGCGCTGCCTGCCGCCACGCGCGCGGAGATTTACCAAAACATTCGCTCGTTCGTGATGTACCCGCAGGGGACCAACTTTCGTCCCACCTTCGCCGTTACGCGCGCCGGATTGGCCGAAGCCCTCGTCCTCGGCGGGCGCGTTCCGCAATATCTCCCGTCCACGCCGTCTTACCGCGACGTGCGCGACGCACAGACCATGCTCTTCGTCGAGAGCGTCCAGAGCGCCCCGCAAGGCTCGCTCTTTACGGACGTGCAACCGGGTGGGCAATTCTCGCCGGACGCGCAAGTTGATCGGCTGGCCGCCGCCATCGCGCTCGTCCGCGCCGCCGGCCTCAAAAGCCAAGCCGAGTCATCTTCCGTTACACTCTCAAACATCCTCGACATCGGCATCGTGCCGTCGGCGCTGCGCGGCTATGTCCAAGTCGCCGTCTCGCGCGGCCTGCTCAAGACCGACGGCATGAATTTCCATCCCCAAGCCAAACTCACCCGCGCCGAACTCGCCCACGCGATGGCGACGCTGGCGCGGATGGCGACGGAATAACGCTCAAGTTCAAAGTTCAAAGTCGAGATAATGTTCTTGACTTTGAACTTTGAACTTTGAACCTTGAACTATTTTTCGATGAATAACTCTTCGGCATTCCACAGCGAGTATGGCAGGAGCGGG
>JALZKK010000340.1 GCA_030859285.1 Acidobacteriota bacterium
ACTCTGCTCATAGCTTAAGATGGTTGACCTTCGTGTGATGTAAAAAGATAACCGCTTGCGTGAAGCAGGTTTATAACATACCGGCGGCTCATTGCGCGAGCCTTACCGCGACGTGAACGGGATGTTAAAAAGCAGGAGGCAGACGCAGGGGCAGGAGGCAGGAAGCAGGAAATAGAAGACAGAAAGTAGTGACCATGATCGATGCTGCTATCAACCGCCGCCTGCCGTCTGCTCCTGCTTCCTGCCTCCTGCCGTCTGCCTCCTGCGCCGCCTGCTCTCACGCGCGCTCGCAGATGATCGCGATGCCTTGTCCGCCGCCGATGCAGGCGGTGGCGAGGGCATAACGCCCGCCGCGACGGTTCAACTCTAAAAGCGACGTGAGGACGAGGCGCGTGCCTGATGCGCCGAGCGGATGGCCGAGCGCGATGGCGCCGCCGTTGACGTTGGTGCGCGAGCGATCCAGCCCCAACTCTTTCTCGACCGCGAGGTACTGCCCGGCGAAGGCTTCGTTGACTTCGACGAGATCGATGTTTGCGAGTTTCAACCCCGCCTTCTCCAAAGCCTTCCGCACCGCCGGCACGGGACCAATGCCCATGATGTCCGGCTCGACGCCCGCATAAGCCCATGCCACGATCCGCCCGAGCGGTTTCACATTGCGCTCTTTGACGAACTCTTCGCCCGCGATGACGAGCGCTGCCGCGCCGTCCACGATGCCGGAGGCGTTCCCGGCGGTCACGAAGCCATCCTTGCTGAACGCCGTCGGCAACTTCGCCAAGATTTCAAGCGTTGTGTCGGGCCGTAAGTGATCGTCCGCGTCCACAATCTTCGTCCCTTTGCGCGTCTTCACTTCGACGGGCGTGATCTCTTCAGCGAATACTCCCGCGTCCTGTGCGCGTTTGGCTTCCTGCTGCGAGCGCAAAGCATAGGCATCCTGATCTTCGCGCGAGATTTCGTAGCGGCGCGCGAGATTCTCCGCCGTCCCCGCCATCGTCGTGTTGCAGTAGGTATCCAAGAGCGCGACCATCAAACTGTCTTCGAGCTTGCCCTGCCCCAACGGGAAGCCAGAGCGCGCGCCGTAAATCACATGCGGAGCTTGCGACATCGACTCCATTCCGCCGACAAGCGCGGTGCGCGCTTCATCGAGTTGGATCATTTGCGCGCCCGACACAATGGACTGAATGCCGCTGCCGCACAGACGATTCACCGTCAGCGCCGGACGATCAGCGGGGACGCCTGCCTTCAAAGCGACGTGCCGCGCGCCATAGATCGCATCGCCCGAAGTCTGCAAAGCATTGCCGATGACCGTGTGATCGATCTCGTTCGCCGCCACGCCTGTCGCTGCGAGCGCGCCGCGCGCCGCCGCCGCCGCCAAATCAATCGCCTTCACATCCTTCAACGCTCCGACGTACTGCGTCATCGGCGTCCGCTTCCCGCCCAAGATAAAGACCTCACGCGCCATAATTTTTCCAGAGACCTCGCAGAGAAAATTCTGTTGTTAGGGAGAACGGGAGAGAGTAGCAGAGCCGGTTTAGCTTGGTCAATTTGCCCCCGCGATCAGTGCGTGAAGTGATTATCGAGTTGAAAAGGCGACCAGACAGCAAGAACCACTTTGTGTCTTTCTTCGCGCCTTTGCGTCTTTGCGTGAGACTCTCTGGCGCGGCGGAGATTTCACGCTGGAGGCGCGAAGTTCGCTAAGAGAAACGCAAAGGAATCTTGAAGAAGACCTCAATCGGTGAATCTATGGGCGGCGCGATAGCGATGCAGTAATTCTTCGAGGAAGCCTTCGTAAGTGAAAGTCTCGCGGTCAAAACCGGGTTTGATTTTGTAGAGCAGCGGCGTCGCCACTCGCCAAGCCATCCATTGGCGCATCCCGTCAGTTAAATCCCAACGGCGGCGCAGGAACGTCTCGACGACTTCGATCTCGGCTTCAGTTAAAATGTTCGCGTCGCCGGTGAACAGCACGGGCTTGAACGAGCGGCGCAGGGCAGCGTCACTCGTGGCGACTGAGAAAACTTGATCGAAGGTCGGGGCTTGCGCCTCACGCTCGCGCACGACGACTGTGCCGGCGACCAAATCGCCGACGCGCTGATCGCGGCGACTCGCAAAGATCGACACCAACCCGACCGAATAAAACGGCATCGGCATCATGTCGAAGAGGCGTACGAGATTGCGCGCCGCCGCTTCCCAAAAAGTGACGGGCCGCCCGTCCTCGCGGATCACGCGCAACTTCAACCAACGCTTGCCCGGCGTTTGCCCCGCCCACAACCACTCGAACAGCGCGAAGTAGCCCGACCAGATCACAAACACCACGACGATCAAAATCGCGATCAACCACTTCGGCGCTTCGGACAACTGCTCTCCAAACGCGCCGAACCCGCCCGCCGTCCACGAGATCATCAAATACACCAGCACGAGCGCGAACACTTGCAGCGCATGATCACAAGCGCATGCCAGAAAGCGATTGCCGATTGACGCCAACGCGAAATGCAACGGCACGCGCTCCGGCGTCTCGATGATCAAAATTTCGTCAGTGTGGATAGCGGCAGACATCTAAAACAGTGACGAGTGCCGGGCGAAAAGAAGGTCTGAGCATGACACTGATTACCGTGTCTCGGTTTTGTGAGAGGCGCTCATGGAACTATCGCGCGGGGGCGTGGTTGAACGGAATTCGACGACGCCGAGTTGTTGGAACATCGACATGAAATCAAAGTTATTCCACGCCTCGACGATCTGCCCGTCCTTGATCCGCGCGATGCAGATGCCGGTGATCACCATCGGCTGCTCAGTAGCAGCGAAGCCGAGTGTGTCGCTCTGATGTTTGCCGCGCACGGTGCAGCGCGCCGCGACCTTGTCGCCTTCGGCGATGGTGTCCTCGACGATCACTTCGATGTCGGGGAAAGCCGCGCGGAATTTCTCGAAGAAAGGCTTGAAGCCCGCCGCGCCGCGCAGCGGATTGCCTTGATCGTCGGCCAGCCCGTAGGCGATCCCGTCTTCCGCGAACATCTCGTCAATCGCCTCGGCCCGCCCTTTATTCCAGACCTCTGCAAACCAACGACGGATGAGAGCTTTGTTTTCTTCTGACATCGCGTCCTCTTTTCGTTATTGTGCGCCGCGCACGCGCAGGAAGCGGCGCTTGCCGACTTGGATCAAGATCGCTTGATCCGTTTTTGATTCGATCTCGTCGTCGGTGCGCGGGTGTCGCTCGCCGTCGATGCGGACGCCGCCCTGCTCGAGCAAACGCCGCGCTTCGGCCATCGAAGGGGCCAGTTGCGCCTCGACCAAGAGGCGCGGCAGTTTCCACATGCCGGTTGCCAGCGTGCGCTCTTCAACTTCGTCGGGCGTTTCCTTGCGCTTGAAGATGCGTGTGAATTCATCCTCAGCCGCTTGCGCGTCCGCCGCCGTGTGAAAGTCTGTAATGATGCGCTTGGCGAGAGCGACTTTCAGATCGCGCGGGTTCGCCTCGCCGCTCGCGGCGCGTGTGCGGAGCGTGCCGATCTCTGCGACCGAAAGATCGGCGCAAAGCTCGTAATAACGCCACATCGACTCGTCGGAGATTGACATCACTTTGCCGAACATCGCTGGCGGCGGTTCATTGATGCCGATGTAGTTCCCCAAAGATTTCGACATCTTCTGCACGCCGTCCGTGCCTTCGAGGAGCGGC
>JALZKK010000355.1 GCA_030859285.1 Acidobacteriota bacterium
CATAGAGCGACTGCGCTTGTTTCAGAGTCTCGTCGGCGGTCAGGCCGTAACGCACATTGGCCGCGCGCTGCAACGTCGTTAGATCGTAGAGCAGCGGCGCACGTTCTTTGGTCGCTTTCTTCTCAACCTTTTCAATCGCACCCGGCTGCCTTTTCACTTTCAGGGCGACGACCTCAGCCTTTCCTTTGTCATCGAAGCGACTGCCGTCTTTGTTGAACCACAGTCCGCGATACTCGCCTTTGTCGGCCTTGAAATCGGCGACGACTTCAAAATATGTCGTCGGGACAAAGTTCGCGATCTCTTGATCGCGTCCGACGATCAAGGCGAGCGTCGGTGTCTGCACGCGACCGAGTGAAAAAACTCCGTCGTGGCCGCTGCGCCGCGCCTTGATTGTCTGAATCCGCGTCGCGTTGAGGCCGACGAGCCAATCGGCTTGCTGTCGCGCGTGCGCCGAATCACGCAAGCCTTGATAGTCCGCCGCCGGCTTCAAGTTCCGAAAGCCTTCGCTGATCGATTCATGCGTCAGAGAGGAAATCCATAAACGCTCGACCGGCTTGCGACAATTCGCGAGACGATAGACGAGATCGAAAATCAACTCGCCCTCGCGCCCCGCGTCCGCCGCGTTCACAATGCTCGTCACATCGGCGCGCTTCATCAGCGCCTTGATGACGTTGAACTGCTCGCGCGTCCGCTCCGACGGGTGATACTTGAAAGTGTCAGGGATGATCGGCAGGCTCTCCGCGCGCCAAGTCTTGAGTGCCGGATCGTAAGCCTCCGGCTCATCCAACTCGACGAGATGCCCGACGCACCACGTCACGATGTCCGACGCCCCTTCGAGAAACCCCTCGCCCCGCCGCACCGCGCCCAAAGCGGCGGCCACATCGCGGCCCATCGAAGGTTTTTCAGTGACGATCAGTCTCATTTACTCACCCGGCGACGAAGAGAAATATCAGTCGAACGCGCTCTTGCAAACTGCGCTAAAATAGTCCGTCCTTCGTTCTGCAAGATAGTACCAAACTCAAGGAGCGTCCGTCTTTGTTCAATAGTACAAAACTTCAACGTGCCGCCTGTGCCTTAACACTCGCTTGCTTCGCACTAACCACCGTCCGCTTTCTGGCAATCGCACAAACGACGCCGAAGCTCGCGCCGCTGCGCGAGCAGGCCGAAATTCAACAGCAATGGTTGAAACTGCGGCTGGAGCGTGTGCTGCCGAAGCTGATGCGAAAGCACGGCGTTCAGATGTGGCTCGTCGTCTGCCGCGAGTATAACGAAGACCCGGTCTTTTACTCGCTCGTCTCGCCGACAGTCTTCGCCGCGCGCCGCCGCACGATCTACGTCTTCTTTGATCGCGGCGAAGAGAAGGGTATCGAACGGCTCGCGCTCGGCGGCGGCTCGAACGGCGGCTTGTACACGGTCTATCGAGATCCCGAAGTTGAAAACCGCGAGATTTACGGCGAAGGCCAGTGGGTTTTATTGAAGAAGCTGATCGCCGAACGCAATCCCGCGACCATCGCCCTCAACATCTCACACACGCACGCTTTCGCCGACGGACTCTCGGCGGGCGAGCGCGAACGGCTCGAAGCCGCGCTCGGCCCCGAACTGCTCCGCCGGACGGTGCGCGCCGAAAATCTCGCGCTCGAATACGTCGAACTGCGTCTGCCAGAAATGCTGCCCGTCTATCGACAGATGCAAGAGATCGTCCACTCGCTGATCGCGCGCGCCTTCTCGAACGAAGTGATCACGCCGGGCAAAACAACAAATGAAGACGTGGTCTGGTGGCTGCGGCAGGAGGTCAACAATCTCGGACTCGGCACGTGGTTTCAGCCGTCCGTGCGCGTGCAAAAGAGGATGAAGGCGGGCGTTAATTTATTGGCCGAAGACACGCCTATTGTGATCGAGCGCGGCGACGTGTTGCATGTGGACTTCGGCATCACCGCGCTGCGGCTCAACACCGACACGCAGCACATGGGATATGTTTTGCGCGAAGGCGAGCGCGACGCGCCCGCTGGCATCAAACAAGCCCTCGCCAACGCCAACCGCTTGCAAGACCTTCTCATGGAGCGAATGCGGCCCGGCAGATCGGGCAACGAAGTCCTCGCTGACACGCTCGCCGCCATGAAGGCCGAGAAAATTAACGGCTCGATCTACACGCACCCCGTCGGCGATCACGGACACGGAGCTGGCCCGCTCATTGGATTATGGGACAGGCAGCAAGGCGTCCCCGGTCGCGGCGACACGCTGCTCTTGCCGCACACTTGGTTTTCCATCGAACTTGCGGCGCGCACGCCCATCCCCGAATGGAACAATCAAGAATTGTGGGTGGGCCAAGAAGAAGACGCCGCCATCGACGAGGAAGGCCGCATCGCTTGGGCGCTGCGGCGACAGACTCAGTACCATCTTGTGAGATAAGAAAGGTAGGAGCTTAACCGCAGCGGGCGCGGAGGAACGCAGAGGAAATAGTAAATGATGAACGCAGAACGATGAATTAAAGCATTTGTCTCTTATTCATCATGCATCGTTCCGCGTTTGTTTTCTCCACACCCTCTGCGGTTAATTTTGCAGTGGTTAAGCGCGAAGTTTATTCAGAGAACTCGTTCCGGCGGCCAACGCACGCTCGCTCGCGATCTGGCGCAGGCGCGCGACGCGCTCGGCGGTCGGCGGGTGGCTGCTGAACAAGCTCTGCATTGAAAAGCCGGTCAGCGGCTTGACGATGAAGAGGTGCGAGACCGCCGGGTTGACCGGCAGCGGAACGTGCTTTGAATAGGCTTCCAACTTCTCCAAAGCCGAGGCCAACGCTTCGGGATCACCGCCCACTTCCGCGCCCGTCTTGTCCGCGCCGAATTCGCGCGAACGTGAGATCGCTAACTGAATAATCGTCGCCGCCAACGGCGCGAGGAACAGCATCAGCAACCCGCCGAGCAGACCGCCACCGCCATTGTCTTCTTCATCGTCGCGGCTGTGGCCGCCGAAGATCATCGCCCATTGTCCCATCTGCGCGATCATCGTGATTGCGCCGGCGAGCGTCGCCGCAATCGCGCTCACCAAAATATCGCGGTTGCGGATGTGGCCCAACTCGTGCGCTAGCACCGCCGCCAACTCGCGCCGGTCGAGCAGCCGCAAGATGCCGGTCGTCACGGCGACGACTCCATGCTGCGCGTTGCGGCCCGTCGCGAAAGCGTTCGGCGCGTCCGCCTCGACCATCGCGACGCGCGGCTTCGGCAAATTGGCGGCCTGCGCCAAGCGCGCCACCATGTCATGCAACTCCGGCGCTTCCGCCGCAGAGACTTCGCGCGCCCCCGCCATCTTCAGCGCGATCCGATCTGAGAACCAGTAACTGCCGAAGTTCATCACGACGGCCAATACGAAGCCGAGCATCACGCCGTAACTGCCGCCAATCGCCCCACCGATCAGCATCAACAGCCCGGTCAACGCGCCCAGCAAAATCGTTGTCTTCAAAACATTTAAACCTGACATTATTTTCTCCCCTGCCGCTTCGCTCCACACATTTGAAACGGCATTCATTAGATGAACGAGAATATGGCGCGGATGCCGAGTTTCTGTGCTTGGAATCTCACGGAAAAGTAACAATCTGCAAGAGGATGTTGTTATATCGAAACTTGGAAGATTGTGACGAGTACGATTCACCACAGAGACACAGAGGCACAGAGAAAGCAAACGATGAAGGCGGAACGAGGAATGGGAAGCAGGCTGTCTTTCATTCATCATTCCCATTCATTATTTCTTCTCTGTGCCTCTCTGGTCTCTGTGGTTCAATCGCTCGCCCCAATAAATACCTTATGCTTCGATTTATTCTTCTGGCTATGGCGCGCGCAGCACGCCGAGCGGCTTTTTGGTCAACACATCGATGCTCGCCAGCGCACCGACGACCATCACTAAAACTATCGTCGCGGCGACACCGGCGAGACTGAGCGCCGGCGTGAAGTCCCACTCTATCTCGAAGACGAAGCGCGAGATCGCGTAAGACAACCCCGTGGCGGCTGCCGCGCCGATCAATCCGGCGACGAGGCCAAGCAGCCCGTACTCCGCAATCATAATTGTGAGAATCACAGGGCGGCGCGCGCCGAGCGTCTTTAAGACTGCCGCTTCGTAGATGCGCTGAAACTTCGACATTGCGATAGAGCCGATGAGGATCAACACGCCGCTCAACAACACGAACAAGCCGATGAACGAGACGGCCAGCGTCGCGTTATCGAGCAGACGTGTCACCGCACTTACGATCTCGGCCACGTCGATCACTGCGACGTTGGGAAATTTGTCGAGCAGCGCGCGTTGAAAACGCGAGCGCGCAGCCTCGTCTGTCGGGCCATTGATCGCGCCAATGATAGTTTGCGGCGCAGCTTCCAACGTGCCGGGACGGAACAGCACGAGAAAGCCCGTCCGCGCATTGCGCCAATCGACACGGCGCACACTGGTTACTTTCGCGTCCATCCGCCTGCCGAGAATGTCGAAAGTGATGCGGCTGCCCACGTCCATTCCGCCTAACCCACGCATTCCCTCTTCGATTGACACTTCCGGCTCAGATGACGGCGCGGCGTCCCAAAACTCGCCGGCCACGATCTCTTCGTTCTCCGCAAGCTGTGGCCGGTACGTGACGACGTACTCGCGCCCCAGACGCCCGCGCTCGCGCCGCATCTCGCCCTCATTGAGATCAATGTTGCGTCCATTGATCGCCGCGATCCGCGCCCGCACTGTCGGGACCAGCTCGGCGCGCTCGCCCGTAGTTTCTTCAATCAACTGCCGCACGCCCGCAGCCTGATCCGGCTGGATGTCGATCAAAAACATATTCGGCAAACTCGCACGCTGCGCCGGATCGAACTCACGCAAAAGATTCGCTTCGAGCGACTGGATCGCGAGGATTAGAAAAACGCCCAAGCCAACTGCCATCACCGTCACGCGCGTCTGATTGCCCGGACGGTGCAAACTCGCAATCGCGTGGCGCAGCGCGAACGAGCGTACATTCCGCGCCCGCCGGACGAGAAAGATGAGCAACATCGCCGCCAACTGCAACAGCCCCGCCGTAATACCCAGCCCCGCCAAGAACAGCACGCCGACGCGCGCCGATCCCGCCTGCCAAGAAGCCAGCGCTGCCAGCCCGCACACGACCAACGCGCCAACCGTCCAACGCAGCCAATCGAAACGCCGTTGCGCCCCTCTGCTCGCTTCGTCGCGCAACAACATGTTCGGCTTGATGTGCCGAATGCGGAGCAACGGCAGCACGGAGAAAAGTAGCGAGATCATCAAGCCTAATCCAATCCCTTGCAACGCCGCGCCGGGCCGTAAGTTGTAGCTCATCCCCGCCGGCAAGCTCTCCGCGAAACGCCCGCCAACGAAAACGAGCGCGGCTTTCGCGAGCAACACGCCGAACAAACTGCCGGCCAAGCCAAGTGTTAAAACTTGCGCGAGATACACGGAGACGATCTGCCAACTCGTTCCGCCGACGCATTTCAAGATCGCGATGCTGTGCCGCTTCTGCTCGATGAAGACGCGCGTCACGTTCGAGATACCGATCCCGCCGAGGACAAGAATCACCAACCCCGTCAACGACAGAAAATTCTCCGAACGCTCGAACTGTTCATTCAAGTTTTCCTGCGCGTCGCGGTACGAGCGCACGCCGACAAGGTTGTTCTTCAACCCTGCGCGCAGTTGCGTGACCAAGCTCTCCATCTCTCCCGCCGGAGTCTTAAAGAGCATCCGCCGCCGCGCGCGACTGCCGAAGCCGATCAAGCCCGTCGCTTCAACCGCTTCGCGCGCGACGAACACACGCGGGCCGAGCCGAAATCCCGTCCCACCGCCGCCCGGCTCTTCCGCCACCACGCCGCGAATCTGAAACGCCGTCTCGTTGATCTTAATTTCGTCGCCGATTCCCAACCGTAAACGATCCAGCAAACCCTGCGCGACGACCACACCATTATTTGCGAGCAACTCGTGATCAAACTTCTGCCCGCCCGCCAACTTAATCTCGCCGTAGAGCGGGAACTCTGGCTCAATACCTTTCAACTCGACCATCTGCGCGCCTTCGCGCGACGCATCGGCGGGACGCACCATCGTCGGCAACTCAATCGTCTCCGTCCGCGCCTCGACGAGCGGCGGCTGCGCGATGCGATTAATCACCGCCAACACTTCAGGGGACCAATCGCGCGTCGAGTCGGCCTGCACGTCGGCAGTCAGCAACAGCCTCGCTTCCGCCGTCAACGCCTCGTTCGCGTTCTGAATCACCGAGCGCAAAGCGACAATCGCCCCCACGCCCACGCCGATGCACAAGAAGAAAAACAACAGCCGCCGCCAAGACGCGCGCACTTCCCGCCCGGCCATTCGCAAGATGAAACTCAATACAACCTCCCGGAAGAAAATGATGGATGACGAATGCGGAATGATGAATGAAATGCAGCACTGTCATTATATTCATCATTCATCATTTCGCATTCATCATTTCCTTTCCTCCATCCATTCAATGCACCGCGCCAGATGTACACGCATTGCTTCGCGCGTGTCGTGGTGAATGCGCCCGTGACCGGGCAAGACCCACTCGAAATCGTAGCTCAACAGCTTTTTCATGGAGCGCGTCTGTTCGGGCCAAGAGTACCAGCAGGCATTACGAAAGGCGGTGAGCGTTTCGCACGTGGGGGACCAAGCGAGATGATCGCCGGTGAACAGGAATTTGTCGCGGTAGAGCAAGACCACATGGCCGCGCGTGTGTCCCGGAACCGGAATCGCCGTCAACTCTTGATCGAGCAAGACGGGTTCTTCGCCTTCAATCACCTGTTCGATGCCGAGCCGACGCGCACCGTCGGCGGCGTGCATCACGCGCCGGCAGTTGAATTTCTTGGCGAACTTTTCGTGATCCGCGATGTCGTCTTTGTGCGTCAGAAACATCGTCCGCACGCCGCCGAGCGCCTCGATCTTTTTGACGAGTTGCGAAGCGAAACGCGGCGAATCGACCAGCACATTACCGCCCGCCGCTTCTGGCCGCACAATCAAATGACTCCACGCGCCGAAACTAGATTCCGCCGTGTACCCGCAAAAATAAACATTCTCTGCCAACAACTCCGGGAACGCCTCGACGCCCGCGCGCGTGTCATATTTCCCTCTCGCCGTCCCGATGGAAGAAGTTGGGCAAGCGACCAACGCCATCAGCGCGCGGCGGATTTCTTCTTCCGTCTGCGGCTGTCGATAGACGCTCGACTGATCGCCATGATCGTGAAAACTCGCCGGCGCGATCTGCCGGCAAGCGTCACAATCAATACACGAAGCATCGACGTAAAAATCGCCCGCGACGTTCTCCGGCAAACGTTGTGTAATGTCGACCATGCCGAATAGTCTAAAGTCCAAAATCCAAAGTCCAAAGTCGAGAACATCCTTTCAGACTTTGGACTTTGGACTTACTTACCCAGACCTTCGATCAATAGCAGCGACAGGCGCGACAGCAGCAGGTAGCCGGGATTATCGACCGTCCAGATCACTTCGGGCATTTCGTCGCAGGTGATCGCCATCGCGATGCGTCCGCGCTTGGTGTAAAGGATACCAACGTCGCTGCGAAGATGGTCGAGCGCACCGGCCTTGCTCCCGATCTCAACGCCGTTGAGCGTGCGCCCGATGCCGCGATGGTCTTGTTGCCGCTTCAACAGTTCGATCATCTCTTTCGAGGCGGCGGGGTTGACGACTTCGCCGCGCTCCAATTTTTCTAACAGCGTGATCATCTCGCGCGGCGTCGAGACACCGAGACCGAAAGGTTTCAATGCCGGGTCTTCGCCCGCGCGGCTCACACCGCCGCCGAAAACTTTTCGCAGTGCGCGCGTCTTCTTCAAGCCGAGCCCGTCCATTCGCGCGTTGACCGCTTCGGCAGTCAGTACATCCAAGACGAGATTCGTCGCCGTGTTATCGCTGACGACGATCATCAGATTAACGGCGTCGCGCAACGTGAGTTTCAGGCCGTCACCGAACTCGAAGAGAATGCCTGATCCGCCGGCCTTCTTCTCTTTTGTCAGCAATAATTCATCGCCCCACTTGGCCTTGCCTTCGGCCACGCGCGCGAAGGCTTCGACCATGATCGGCGCTTTGATCGTGCTGGCTGTGCGGACGCGCTCGTCGCCGTTCAGTTCGTAAGTCGCCCCGGTGTCCAAGTTTTTGGCGGAGAGCCAGACCTTGCCTTTGAAATTCGCCACTTCCGCGCGCACGCGCGAGTCGAGAGTTGACGGCGTGGGGCCGGGCGTCGAAGCGTTGGCCTGTGCCTGAACAGCGTGACTGCCGCCGAGCGCGGCGATCACGACGAGAAGCCAAATTTGCAATTGTGAAGGCATCATCGTTTTTCAAAACTCAAGTGGAAGCGCACGATCCTCTTTGCGTCCTTTGCGCCTTTGCGTGAGATTGTTCTGTCTAAGAAAGATTCCACGCAAAGACGCAAAGGCGCAAAGCAAGACGCCAAGCCGGATTTTGCAACGGCCTTTAAGCTCACTGGCCTTTGTGTTTGTCAAGAAAATCGAGCAGGACATTTGTCATCGCTTTTGTGCCGATCACGAGACTGTCTTCGTCCACGTCGAATTCGGGCGTGTGCCAAGCCGCCGTGATGCCTTTGGCTTTGTTGCCCGTGCCGAGAAAAAAGTAGAAGCCGGGGATGACGCGCACGAAATATGAGAAATCCTCTGCGCCCATCTGCGGGCGGCGGTTGACCACGTTCCCTTCGCCTAACACGCGGCGCAGGGTGGGCAATGTGGCTTCGACTAACGACGGCTCGTTGTAAGTGAGCGGCGCACCCTCTTCAAATGTCAGATCAAACGTCGCGCCGTTGGCGGCGGTGACGCCCGCGAGTGTTTGGCGCACTAACTCTTGGCCGCGCTTTCGCACGTCTTCGTTGAGCGCGCGCATCGTGCCTTCGAGCTTCACTTCGTCGGCGATGATGTTGAAGCGATTGCCGCCTTGAATGATGCCGATGGAGATGACGAGCGGTTCGGTCGGATCGATGCGGCGGCTGCGGATAGTCTGCAAAGCAGTAATGCTTTCAGCGGCGACGACGATGGCATCGACGCCTTCGTGCGGGAACGCGCCGTGTGTCTTCTTGCCGCGCAAAGTGATCAAAATCTTGTCCGAAGAAGCCATCGACGGCCCCGACTGATAAGCGATCTGGCCGACCTCGACATCCGGCTTCGTGTGCAAGCCGAAGATCGCGAGCGGGCGCGGATTCTCCAGCGCGCCTTCCTTGACCATCAACTTCGCGCCGCCCTCTTCGCCTGCCGGCGGGCCTTCCTCTGCCGGTTGAAAGATAAACTTGATCGTGCCGTTGATCTCTTCACGCATCCCGCTCAACACGGCAGCCACACCGAGCGCGACCGACGTGTGCAGATCATGTCCGCAAGCGTGCATCACGCCCGGCGTCTGCGACTTATACGATACGTCGCGCGTCTCCTGAATCGGCAGCGCGTCCATGTCCGCGCGCACGGCGACGACGGGGCCGGGCTTGGCTCCTTTCAACAAAGCGACGACGCCATGACGACCGACGCCCGTCTTCACTTCAGCGAAGCCGAGCGCCTTCAATCTCTCAGCGACGATGCGCGACGTGCGTTCTTCCCGGTTCGACAACTCCGGGTGCATGTGAAAATCGCGCCGCTGCCGGACGAGTTCCTCGCGCAGCGCTTCCGCCGCCTGCGCGATTCGTTGGTCGCGCGTCAAAGCCAGAGACGGAAGCTGTTGGGCCAGCGTGTATGAAGGAATGAATAAAGTTATGATTAAGACGAAAGCCAAGATTTTTCTCATCGCAAATTTCTCCCTTTTTTCTTCGTTGCTTGATGGCGAAAGAATGTTTCACCGCAGAGGCGCGGAGGCTTCGCAGAGTTTACGCAGAACGCTGCTAATTTGAAATCTCAAATCATGAGATCATAAATCTCTCTGCGCCAACTCTGCGAAAGCTATGCGTCTCTGCGGTGAAGCAAGACCACATCTGCACTCAACAATCGCGCACAGCATTGCCCAAAACATCACTCCTGCGGGGCGGGTCGCCGCGCCAGCTCACGTTTCAATACTTTCCCCGTTGGTCCCTTCGGCATCTCTGCCAGAAACGTGACGGTCTTCGGGCATTTGAAATCGGCGAGCCGTGCGCGGCAATGCTCAATGATCTCTGTCGCATTCGCGCTCGCGCCTTCTTTCAACACGATGAAGGCCGCGACCTCTTCGCCGTACATTTGATCAGGCACGCCGATGGTTGCCGCCGTTGCGACGGACGGATGCTGATACAAAACTTCATCGATCTCGCGCGGGTAAATGTTCTCGCCGGCGCGAATGATCATGTCCGATTTGCGATCTACGATGAAGATGAAACCATCTCGATCACGATAGCCGATGTCGCCGGTGTGAAACCAACCGCCGCGAAAGGCGCGCGCCGTCGCCTCTTCGTTTTTGAAATAGCCTTTGAAAATGTTCTCGCCGCGCAAGACGATCTCACCCGGCTCGCCGTCGGGCAACTCACGTTCATCTTCGTCAAAGATTTTCAATTCGTTGCCGAGGGGCAGCCCGCACGAGCCGGGACGGCGTCGCGCGTCCGGCGGATTAAAAGTCGCGCGGCAAGTCGATTCGGAGAGGCCGTAGCCTTCGATCATCAGACACTTAAACGTTCGTTCAAATTGGCGCAAGACCTCCTCCGGCACGGGCGCGGAACCGCACATCGCGAAGCGCAGTTGCGCGCTCCTTAATTCGGCTGGCACGCCGTCCGGGTATTTGCCCAGAAGCATCGAGAGCATCGTCGCGACCGAACCGAATGAAGTGATTTCGTATTGCGCGATTGTTTCCCAAAAGCGCGACGCCGAAAAGCGCGGGGCGACGACTGTGGAGCCGCCGGCAGACAGCGCGGCCAATGTCGTCACCGTCACCGCGTTCATGTGAAAGAGTGGCATCACGGTGAGCAAACGATCTGCGGGCGTGAACTTCAGCCATTCGATGATCTGCCGCGCATTCGCGAGCAAATTGCCATGCCTCAGCAGGCAGCCTTTCGGCTTTCCCGTCGTGCCGGAAGTGTAAATAATGATTGCCTCGTCTTCGCGCCCGGGCGGCGTCTCTCGCCAATTCGTTTCGCCGCCGGAGAAAGCGCCAATTGCCTCCGCTTCATTGTCGAACACTATGAAGGAACGTACCGTTTGCAACCTGTCGCGCACTTCGCCAATCTGTGCGGAGAATCGGGAATGATAAAGCAACGCCTTCGCTTCGGAGTGGCCGATGACGTAGGCTATCTCCTCCGGCTTGAGCAAAGAATTGATCGGCCCGGCGAGAGCGCCGAGTTTCCAGCAGGCGAAATAAGCGATCACGTACTCGGCGCTGTTCGGCAGCAGCAGACTGACCACATCGCCTTTCTCGACGCCATGTGCCGCGAGCATGTCGGCTGCTCTGCTTGCCGCGCAGTCAAATTCCGCATAGGTGAATCGTCGCCCGTCTTCCGTCGCAAAGAGAAACTCCTTGTCGGGCGTGGCGGCAGAGCGCCCTTCGAGCAGTTGACGGAGATTGATGAAGGACGAGTCTCTCGGCATTGGGCGCAGTAAAAATGTTTCGCGGGTCGCGGCGGATAATTTATTTCGTGACCGGCTGATTAAAAATCTGATCATTGATGGGGACGTTATACTTGACTTCCTCCAACGTGAAGACGAGCGCGTGATTCGGGAACGCCTGCGTCACGCTGAACGGCAATTTGACGCCCTCCACTTCCCTCCAATCGTCAAAGTACATGACGGCGTTGCCCCTCCCGCGCAAGCTCGAACGCATCCCGTCACGGCGAATGAGGAGGCCGCTCCGCGCGTCGAAAAAGAACTTCTCAGATTGTCCGCCGCCCAGCGCCGCCTCAACCAGATAGGCTTCTCGGTAGCCGATCTTCACCCGCCCCCATCAATTTCGCCTGCCGATAGTCTGTTATCAGATCGCCGGGAGCGTAGAAGTCCGCATCGTGTTGCAGTTCGGATAACTCCGCGCCCCTCAGGTTCCGCGCTGCGCCTGTCAACGCCTGCGCCCATCCGATGCTACCGTTAAAGCCTCGTCTAAAAACGCCCATGCCGGGAATGGTGATGACCGTCAAAAATTTGTTCGGAGACTTCGCATAAATCTCCAGAGCCGCTCCCCTAAATTCGCCGGGAACATCGACTTTGCCTTTCAACAGGCGGCTCTCAAATTTGCCGGGAGCAGTCTGCCCGCCGAGCGCCGTGACGTACTTTTCCAGCAGTTGTTCGAGCGTGGGCATCGCGCCGGCGTTATCAATCTCGAACTCTCCCGACTTAATCCTGCCGGTCTCGACGACTGACCCGCCCGCCCCCGCTGCCGGCGCGCTGACGTTTGACCTGAACTGCGAGACTTGTCCGTCTCCGGCCTCGGCCTTCTCGAGCAGCGACTGGGCATATGAGCGCAGTTCCACATCCGTACTCTGCCGGATGAAGGATTCAAGCGTCAGCCGCGCGGAAGCGAAATCGCGCTGGCGCAGATAAAGTTGACCGAGCAGGATGCCCAGTTCCGGGCGTCCCGGTAATAGCCTCTGCGCGCGCTTGACGAGATTGACCGACTCCTCCAACTCCTCGTTCATCACCAGATTGACGAAGGCCAGCAGTTGATAAGAAGGGGCGAAGCTGGGAGCGAGTTGGACGGCTTTTCTCAAGTGCGTCCGCATGGCTTGTGCGGTCTCGGGCGCGTAAGTTTTCACCAAGCGGTCGGCGTCCATCCCTTCGCGGCTGAGAGCGTAGGCGTAGTTGTAATGCACGAGATAGTTTTGCGACATGATGGCGGCGCGCTGAAGATGCCGGCGCGCGTCCGCAAACTTGCTTTGCCTGATTCGTAACATACCGAGCGCGGCGTGCGCTTCCGTCAGTGCGGGATCGAGCGCGATTGACTCTTGAAAATACTTCTCCGCCTCGTCGGGACGGTTGATGTGCGAGAGCAGGTCGCCGAGGTAAAACATGGCTTCGGCCTCGCTCAATCTCGCTGTGTCCATCCCTCCGTAAGAGTTTGGCCCGGCCCCGAAGTTCGCGCGCTGCACGGGGAGTGAGTCTCCACGAATGTACTCCGCCAACTCCGCTTCCATCATTTGGAAACTTGTGCCAAAGGACGCGCTGAAACTATTTTCGACCGAGATGCCGGCGGACAGACGATTGACGAAGTCCGCGATTTGCGACTGGCGGCGACCGTTATTGCCGAGCATCAGGTAGTGAACGAGCGCCCATGACTGCGCGTAAAAAATTCTCTGCTTGTCGTGTTCGTTGTAGTGCGCGGAACTGTGTTCGACGGCGAAGAGCGTTTCGAGCGGCAGCAACTCGCTCTGGCGCAGCAGACGCAAGTAATTCACAATCGGCGTGCCGATCACCACGTCCCCATTGGCAAACTCAAAGGTGCTGTAGTATTCGGCCAGCCCCTCGTTCAACCAGAGCGGCGCGTCGGGCATATTGTCGTTGACGTGTAGGTGAACGTATTCATGAAAGGCCGTGATGAACGGGCTGCGGTCTCCCGCCCCGGCGGCGAAGGCGATGTAGTTAGCGTCCGCGCCCGACTGAAAGTAGCCCGCGACGCTTGCGGGACGGCCTTGATAGAGCGGCTTAAAAGATTGAAAGTCGCTGTCGCTTTTGAAAACGACGACAGTCGTCGGGATGGACGAATCAGGCACGGATTTAGCAAGGAGTCGGTAAAAGACTTGATGGAATAGTTCGAGCCACGCCGCGACTTGGCGCAGCTCGCGCTCGCCCGCATTACCGACGATGAAAAGATTCCCCGTCCGCACGCTCATCCACGTGTCTTTCGCCAAAGCGAGACGGACGGGCGCGGCGAACAGTAAGAGGCAGATCAGAGTTGACGCGATGAGGTGACAGCGCTTCATAAATTAAGGCTCTGTTCGGCGGCCACCGCGGGGTTTGCAGAAAAAACATCTGAGTGAATGGGAGGCACGCCGTATTAGCGCAGCAACGCGGGGCAGTTAAACCCGCCGCGGAGATACTATGCGCCGCTTAACGAAGGTGTCAAACATTATCCGATCACAAAAGCCCTTTCACCAGAGTGCGGCATCAGCCATCTTTTCAGTGTATCACTGGCGGCTGACGCACTCGACTACTTTTATCTTTCCACGCTCGGCGGCAGTTGTGTATATTTACCCGGTGACAAGAAAGCACATCCGGGAACCTTGTGCCAGAAGCAGAGGTGAGTGAGCTTTCCCGCCCTCGTCTCAAAGCTATCCTTTCTTTAACAGCACTGCTTCCGGTCGTCGCCCCAATAATCTTTCAGGAAAGCGCCACGAAAGTTTTCCGCAGGTACAATGAACTCACACATGGAAACATACCGCAACTTCATCGACGGCCAATGGCTCGCATCGACGGCGAAGCAGACCAGTACCGATGACGAGGCTCGCACCTCTTTGCAGCCTTTCTTTGCGCCCTTTGCGTGAGCCTGCTTTTCAAACTTGAGGGACCAACATGAGTACCGCCGAACCGCAGACCGCACAATCCGAGATCGTTCGCAAGCACAGAGAGTTTCTCTTCCCCGCCGTCGCCAACTATTATGCAGAGCCGCTCGCGCTCGTGCGCGGCGAGGGCTTTTATGTCTGGGACGATCAAGGCAGACGCTACCTCGATTGCTTCGGCGGGGTGCTGACCGTCAGCATCGGCCACGCCGACCCGCGCGTGAACGAAGCGATCATCGAACAAGTCAAGACGCTCCAACACACTTCGACGCTCTACGCCAATCAGCCGCAATCCGACTTGGCCGAAAAACTCCACCAGATCACGCCCGGACGCCTAAAGAAATCCTTCTTCACCAACAGCGGCACGGAGGCTGACGATACGGCGATCTTGGCCGCGAAGCTCCACACCGGGCGGCAAGAGATCGTCGTCCTACGCCATAGTTATAGCGGTCGTTCGGCCACCGCTCTTTCAGCCATGGGGCATTCGACTTGGCGACCACTCCCCGCGCAAGTCGCCGGTATCGTCCACGCCCGCGCGCCGTATTGCTACCGCTGCCCGCTCAAACTTTCGTACCCGGAATGCGGTCTCGCCTGTGCCGAAGACATCAAAGCCGTGATAGAGCCCTGCACCACCGGCGAGATCGCGGCCTTCATGGCAGAGCCGATCTTGGGCGTCGGCGGCTTCATCGTCCCGCCGCCCGGTTATTTCGAGCGCGCCGTCGAGATCACACGGCAACACGGCGGCCTATTCATCGCCGACGAAGTGCAGACCGCTTGGGGCCGCACCGGCGATAAATGGTGGGGCATTGAGCATTGGAACGTCGAGCCGGACATCATCACTTCCGCCAAAGGCATGGCGAACGGCGTCCCCATCGGCATGACCACTGCGACTGCGGAAGTAGCCGATAGTTTCAAGGGCTTGACCTTCTCCACCTTCGGCGGCAACCCCGTCTCAATGGCTGCCGCGCTCGCCGTCATCAAAGTGATCGAAGAAGACGACTTACGCCACAACGCGGCGATGGTCGGCGCTTATTTGCGCGAACGACTCGAAGAGTTGAAAGAAAAATACGCGGTCATCGGCGACGTGCGCGGTCTAGGCTTGATGCAGGGACTCGAACTCGTCAAAGATCGCGAGACCAAAGAGCCGCATCCGCAAGCCGTCCTCAAAGTTTTTGAAGAGACGAAGCGGCGCGGCGTCCTGATCGGCAAAGGCGGCTTGTACGCCAACGTGATCCGCACGGGGATGATGCTCAATTCGACGAAGGATCAAGTCGATGAAATGATCAGCGCACTCGACGCCGGCTTCGCGACGTGTCAGTAAAATAATCGAACAGGATTGCAGCCGCGACCGTGTCAGCCCTCACCTGTTTGGAGGTGAGGCAACAGATGAAGTCTTTTCTGTGTTCTTTGTTAATTATCCTGACCGCGTTCGCGCCCTTCGGGTTTGCTATGATTGGGGCGGTTGTCGCAGTGTTCGGCAAGGCAACGATGAAATTCCCTTTTCAGCCGAAAGAATCCAAGACGTTCAGACAATGGCCGACGATTCCGCGAATGCATTCTCCAATCTATGTGATTAAGAAGCCCCCAACACATCGCCGTTAATGCATTATCCGTCTACGCTAAATCAAAGGAGGCACAAAATGGAAGATAACAAACTGGCTGCCGATGAAGCTCGCCGCGCCGAACAGCATGGGTCGGTCAAGTCGCAGATCGAAGGAGAGGTGAACGCGGAGATTGCTGCGCGCGCCGACCGCACGACGCCCGTCGAAGCGCAGCGGATGGAGCAGGTGGCCGGAGAGTTTCGCGGCAAGGCGATGGATGAAGTCGTCACGACCGAACGCGAAGTCGAGCGCTCGCGCACGATGGCGCGCGTTTCGCAGGTGGTTGACTACATTTTTTACGTCATCTACGCGCTGCTGGCGCTTCGCCTGTTGCTGGCCTTGATGGCCGCGAGCAGTAGCGCCGGGTTCGTGCAATTCATTCGCAGCGTGACCGATCCGCTCTACGCGCCGTTCAAAGGGATCGTGGCGAGTCCGAGCGTGGAAGGCGGCTACACGCTGGCGTTGCCGATTGTGATCGCAATTATCGTCTATGCGTTGCTGCACGCGGGCATCAACGGCCTGCTGCGTCTCGTCGCGCATCGTAAAACTCAGGTGTGACACGGCTCACGAATAACAGCTTCGGGAGTGCTTCAATGAGAACATTGATTCGTAAAGGTCGCGTCGTCACTGCTGTTGACGATTACAAGGCCGACATTCTGATCGAAGATGAAATTATCTCCGTCATCGGCGCGCGGTTAGACGTGGAAGCCGACCGCGTGATTGATGCTTCGGGAAAACTCGTGATCCCCGGCGGGATTGATCCGCACACGCATATGGAGTTGCCGTTCGGCGGGACACAGGCGTCGGATGATTTCTTCACGGGGACGCGGGCGGCGGCCTTCGGGGGGACGACGACGATTATTGATTTCGCAGTGCAGTACAAAGGCGAGTCGATGATCAAGGCACTCGACAATTGGCACGCGAAGGCCGAAGGCAAGGCGGCGATTGATTACGGCTTTCATCTGATCACGACCGATCTGGAAGACGAGCGCGTGCCGGAACTGCATCGCGCGATGGACGAGGGTGTGACGAGCTTTAAGCTGTTCATGGCCTATCCGGGCGTCTTTCTCGTGGACGACGCGACGATTTTTCGAGCAATGTCAGCGGCGGGCGAGCGTGGCGGGTTGATTTGTATGCATGCCGAGAACGGCGTCGTGATTAACGAGATCATCAAGCGCGCTTTGCAACAAGGCCGCACCGCGCCGAAGTATCACGCGCTGACCAGACCCACGCGCGCCGAAGCTGAGGGCGTGCATCGCGCGATTGCGATTGCCGAGATGGCCGAGTCGCCGGTTTATATCGTGCATCTCTCGTGCGCCGACGCGCTCGCACAAGTCCGAGAGGCGCGGGATCGCGGCCTGCCCGCGTTCGCTGAAACGTGCCCGCAATATCTTTTCCTTTCCCTTGACAACTACGACGAGCCGGATTTTAACGGCGCGAAATATGTGATGACGCCGCCGCTCCGCGAAAAGTGGAATCAAGCAGAATTATGGAAGGGCTTGCGAACGGACGATCTGCAAGTCATTTCCACGGATCACTGTCCGTTCTGCATGAAAGAGCAAAAGGAATTGGGCCGCGACGATTTCACCAAAATCCCGAACGGCGCGCCCGGCGTCGAGCATCGCGTCCCGCTGATCTACAACGGCGGCGTAGTCGAGAATCGTTTGAGTCTCAACCGCTTCGTCGAGCTAACTTCGACCGCCGCTGCTAAGATGTTCGGTCTCTTCCCGAAGAAAGGCACGATTGCCGTCGGCTCCGACGCCGACATCGTGATCTTCGATCCCGACAAAGAACAGACCATCAGCGCCGCAACTCATCACATGAATGTTGACTACAGCGCCTACGAAGGCAAGACGATCAAAGGGACAGTCGAAACCGTCCTCTCTCGCGGGCGCGTCATCGTTGAAAACAACGAGTTCAAAGGCAAGGCCGGCAATGGAAAGTTTTTGAAACGCGGGACGTGCGTCACGATGTAAACCGTAGTTTGCTGATCGCATGGCTACAGAATCCCTTAATACAGACATCGCTCTCACACGACGCGACTTCGAGGAGTTGCGCGCGGACGTGTCTTCAAGCCCGTTGTGGAATCGCGATCTCGCGCCGACGACGATTCGGGAACGGACTTGGTCCACTTGGAACATTGCCGCGCTGTGGATCGGGATGAGCGTGGTGATTACGACCTACACGCTGGCCGGCGGCTTTATCGAGGCGGGGATGAATTGGTGGCAGGCGATGTTGACGATCCTGCTCGGCAACACCATCGTTCTCGTCCCGATGATCTTGAACGCGCACGCGGGGACGAAATACGGCGTGTCATTCCCCGTGTTGTGCCGCGCGGCGTTCGGCGTGCGGGGCGCGAACGTACCGGCGATCTTGCGGGCAATCGTGGCGTGCGGATGGTTCGGGATTCAGACGTGGATCGGCGGGACGGCGCTCGACGCTCTGTTCGGCGTGATGTGGGGCGGTTGGAACAATCTGTTCGGCGGCGCGTCGGTGTTGGGCATCGCGGCGCACATGTGGATCGGGTTCTTCCTGTTCTGGGGCATACAGGTTTTCATCATCCTCAAAGGCGTCGAAGGAATCAAATATCTGGAGACGTGGTCGGCTCCGTTGTTGCTCGCGGGCGGCATCATTTTGCTCGCGTGGGTGGCATGGCGCGCGGGCGGCTTGGGCAGAGTTTTAACTGAGTCGAGCGCGCTGCAAAAGCAACAAAATAATTTCTGGTTGATCTTTCCCGGCGCGCTGACAGCATCGGTCGGGTATTGGGCGACGCTCAGTTTGAACATCCCGGATTTCACACGGTACGCCCGCTCGCAAAAATCACAGATGCTCGGCCAAGCAGTGGGGCTGCCGTTGACGATGACGGCTTTCGCTTTCATCGGCGTCGCCGTGACGAGCGCGACGTTGTTGATTTACGGCGTAGCGATCCCGAATCCCGTCGATCTTATGCAACGCTTCGATAGCATCATCGTTATCCTCTTTGCCACCGCCGTCATCTTCGCCGCGCAGTTGACGACCAACATGGCCGCCAACGTCGTCTCACCGTCAAATGATTTCTCGAACCTGAATCCGAAGTTGATCTCTTATGTGACGGGCGGCTTGATCACGGCGGTCATCGGCATTCTGATGATGCCGTGGAAGCTGATGGACACAATGAGCGCGTACATCTTCACTTGGCTGATCGGCTATTCCGGCTTGATGGGCGCGATTGCTGGCATTCTGATCTGCGACTATTGGGCGCTGCGCCGTCAACAACTCGACCTCTATGATCTCTTCCAAACGCGCGGGCGCTACACTTACACAAACGGCTTCAACCTGCGCGCCATGATCGCGCTCGCCGCAGCAATCGCGCCCGTCGTGCCGGGTTTTCTGCGCGCCGCGACAACGCCCGGCGGTCAAGTCGCCGCGCCGAATTTCTTCGACACACTGTACACTTACGCTTGGTTCGTCACTTTCGCCATCGGGTTTATCGTTTACTATCTTTTAATGAGTTCAAAGTTCAAGGTTCAAAGTTCAAAGTCAGAAGCGGTTTTTTGACCTTGAACTTTGAACCTTGAACTTTGAACTTCGGAGGGTTTATGGGACGCACAGTTAAATGCGGTCTGATTCAAGCAACGAACGCCGCGCCGACCGACGCGCCGATTGAAGAGATCAAGCGAGCGAACATCGACAAGCATCTCCGCTTGATCGAGGACGCCGTGCGTCAGGGCGTGCAGATTCTCTGTATGCAGGAAGTCTTCACGACGCCGTACTTTTGCGCCGAGCAGCAGACGCGCTGGTACGAAGCGGTTGAGAAAGTTCCTGACGGGCCGACCGTCAAGCTAATGCAAGACACTGCCAAGCAGTACGGCATGGTGATCATCGTTCCGATCTACGAAGAAGAGATCGCGGGCATTTACTACAACACGGCGGCGGTCATTGATGCCGACGGCAAATACTTGGGCAAGTACCGCAAGAGTCATATCCCGCACGTCGCGCCGGGCTTCTGGGAAAAGTTCTATTTCAAGCCGGGCAATCTCGGCTATCCGGCGTTCGATACGGCATACGCGCGCGTCGGCGTCTATATCTGCTACGACCGCCACTTCCCCGAAGGCGCGCGTGTTCTCGGTTTGAACGGCGCAGAGATCGTCTTTAACCCTTCGGCCACCGTCGCCGGGCTTTCCGAATATCTCTGGAAACTCGAACAGCCCGCGCACGCCGTCGCCAACGGCTACTTCATCGGCGCGATTAACCGCGTCGGCTACGAAGCGCCGTGGAACATCGGCGAGTTTTACGGCCAGAGTTATTTCTGCAATCCGCGCGGTCAGATCGTCGCCGAAGCGCCGCGCGACAAAGACGCCCTCGTCGTCGCCGATCTCGATCTCGACATGATCCGCGAAGTCCGCAACACTTGGCAGTTCTTCCGCGACCGCAGGCCGGAGAGTTATGAGCAACTGGTGGCTGAGTAGCAACCAGTTCATGAATTTTGTGACATGCCGAATGTCTTCCGAGACAAAACGTTTATCGCGGGATTTTTTTGCTGCCTGTTTCTATTCGTTGTGGCTAACGGCTATAGCTATAGTCTCATAGATGAGTCGAGTTGCTTTGACTGCTTTTTTGAATTTGGCTTTCCGTTTCACTTGGGTCAATACGGCGGTTTTTTCACCGTACATCGGTTCTTACTAGGTGGACTGATAGCTGATGCGTTGATTGCAATCTTTACCAGCACTGCGATTGGTTTAGTCTGTAGCAGATTGTTCGGCACTCTAAGATGAAAGAAAGACAGCGAATTTCGACAGGACGGAAATGGGAATCAATCGTCGGCTATTCCCGCGCGGTGCGTGTCGGTGAACGGATTTACGTGACGGGGACGACGGCGACTGACGAGAGGGGACAGATCATCGGCGTCGGCGACGCTTATGCACAGACCGTGCAGGCGTTGAAGAATATCGAGAGCGCGCTGTCGCGTCTCGGCGCGGGACTTGAGCATGTCGTCCGTACCAGAATGTTTGTGACTGACATTTCCCGCTGGGAAGAATACGGGCGGGCGCACGGCGAGTTCTTCCGCGACATCTTGCCGGCAACCACGATGGTCGAAGT
>JALZKK010000382.1 GCA_030859285.1 Acidobacteriota bacterium
GTACCGCCGACACGCTTCGGCGTAATCCTCTTCACTCAGCACGCTGCAACCTCACTATTACAGTTTTTCTGCAATCACCATTTTACATTGGTCGCCGATCCACTTCTTGGTGTAGCTTTCATATAGCAGACCGCGAAATAGCATTGCTTTGATGTGCGAGGCTTGCCGCTAATCATGTTGTATGCGCGGCGGCTCAATTCGAGCGGTCTGGTCTCCGCCTCTACATTTCTTGCCAACGCCCACGCAATTAGCGCTCGTTCTTGTGACGCTGCCTAAAAAATAAGCACTGCTCGAATGGCGTGTCGAAAAACTAGACAGCGCATGTGTCGTACTGGCGTGTGCTGTTAGCCGTTGTCTCGTCTCCATCGCCGCATTACTTCAAGAAAGCGGCTGAAAGCGCGGGCGTCTTTATCATTCTTCGCAGGCCGCGAAAAACTCTCCAATTGTGGAGCGGCGATTGCTTTGTCGGAGAGCGCAAGCCGTGTCCGCTTATATTTCCTAGCTCAATCAATTCAGGCGCAACCACTGTTCTCAGTTCTGACGTCGCTAATTTTTCGCGTGAAGGAGAAGACCCCAATGAGTCCCCGAAAGTTTGTCGTTCTTTTACAGTTCGTTTTCCTCGTAGCTTTCGCCGCCAGCGCCGCGTTCGCTCAGAGCCAGACAACGGGCCGCATCGAAGGCGTCGTCCGTGACGCCAACGGCGCGGTCATCGCCGGCGCGGAGGTGGTCGTCACCGGCAAGGCGACCGGCGAAGAGCGCCGGGTCATCACCGACGAATCGGGCGCATACGCCGTGCCGCTCTTGCCCGCCGGTGAATATCAAGTGTCTGTCACCGCCCAAAATTTCAAGAGGGCGATTTTCGATACTGTCAAAGTTGCGATCACTGAGACGACGACGCTCGACGCCGGGCTGGAGATCGGCGCGTTGACCGACGAGACGATCACGGTCACTGCGGTCGGCCCCGTCGTGCAGTCCGACAGCCCCGGCTTGGGGCGCGTTGTGGACTCGCGCGCGGTGGCGGAACTGCCTTTGGCGACGCGCAACTTCACGCAGATTCTCGGCCTCTCGCCGGGCGCGACGACGTATTTGCCGGACAACACGGCGGTCGGTCGCAACTCGCAAAACATTTCGGTCAACGGTGCGCGCGTTACCAACAACAACTTCCAAATTAACGGCATCGACGCCAACTCGATGGGGACCAACAGCGCGCCGTCCCTGTCCGTCCCCGCGCCGGAGACGATTCAAGAGTTCAAAGTGCAGACCTCGCTCTACGACGCGACCTTCGGGCGTTCAGGTGGCGGCAACGTGCAAGCCATTACCAAAGCAGGAACCAACGAATATCACGGCGGCCTCTACGAGTTTTTCCGCAACGAAGCCTTGAACGCGAACAACCCGTTCCTCAAAGCGGCGGGCGTCGAGCGGCCCGTGCTGAAGCGCAACGTCTTCGGCGGACTGATCGGCGGGCCGATTCGCGAGGACAAGATGTTCTTCTTCGCATCCTATCAAGGCACGCGCGAGCGTAACGGCGCAAGTCCGATCAACAGCCTCTCGTCGAACATTCTGATCACGCCCGGCCTGACCGATGATCGCTCGCAGGCGCGCCTGCTCGCGCTCTATAATTCGCGAAACGCCGCGCCCATCACCGCGATCAATCCGACGGCGCTCGCGCTCCTCAACGCGCGACTGCCGGACGGCAATTTCCTGATCCCGACGCCGCAGACTCCGGGCGGGCGCTACTCCGGCTCCAGCCCTTCAGTGTTCGACGAAAATCAGTTCAATGCCAACATTGATTACCGCTTTAACGAGACGGATACGCTCGCCGGCAAGTTCTTTTTCTCGAACGCGCCGCAGACGCTCGTCCTGCCGAGCTTTCTCGGCAGCGGGCCGAACGTCCCCGGCTTCGGCAACTTCCAGCAGAACAACAACCGCCTGCTCTCGCTGCAATACGTTAAAGTCTTCAGCCCGACCGTCGTCAACGAAGCGCGCTTTGGTTACAACTTCATTCGCGTTGACGCCACCCCGCAGGAACCCATCCTCGATTCAGAGGTCGGCATCCAGCGCGCAAACGCCGCCGCGTTTCCGGGTTTGCCCCTCATCAACATCGGCGGGGCGGGCGCGGTCACCATCGGCACTTCGCCGACGATTGACGTGCTGGCGACCGCGCCTTCGACGACGCTGGCCGACACGCTCTCGATCACGAAAGGCCGTCACCAGATTCGCACGGGCGGTGAGTTTCGCTACAACGAGAACAACTACACGCTTAACTTTTTCACGCGCGGGCAGATCAATTTTCTCAGCTTCGATCAGTTCCTCACGGGCAATGCCTTCGTCTCCGTCTTCGGCAGCGGTATCGGCGACCGTTCTTTGCGCGCGCACGATTACAACTTCTTCGTGCAGGACGATTGGAAGGTGACGAATAAGCTGACTGTCAACCTCGGCTTGCGCTACGAACTCGATCTGCCGGCCTACGACACGCGCGGGCGCATCGCCACTTTCGATCCGACGCTCTACAACCCGACGCAACTCGTCAACGC
>JALZKK010000396.1 GCA_030859285.1 Acidobacteriota bacterium
TCCACATCGGCAAGAACACGCGCTCGACCATCGTCTCAAAGGGCATCTCGGCGGGCCGGTCGAACAACAGCTATCGCGGACTGGTCAAAGTCCTGCCCGGCGCGGAAGGCGCGCGCAACTATACGCAATGTGACTCAATGCTGATCGGCGACCAAAGCGGCGCGAACACTTTCCCGTACATCGAGGTGATGAACAACACGGCGAAGGTCGAGCATGAAGCCACTACGTCGCGCATCAGCGAAGAGCAACTCTTCTACATCATGCAGCGCGGCATCTCGCAGGAAGACGCGGTGTCGTTGATCATCAACGGCTTCTGCAAAGATGTCTTCCGCGAATTGCCGATGGAGTTCGCCGTCGAAGCGCAACGGTTGCTCGGTCTGAAGCTCGAAGGCAGTGTGGGGTAAAGCAAGAAAAAGAGAGCCACGAAGAGGCGCAAAAGACACAAAATAGAAAGCGAGATTATCTTGATCGGTAAGCGCCTGCCTTTTGCGTTTTCTGCGCCTTTTTGTGGCTAAAATACCCGTCTTTGTATATTTGAGGGAGGTTCGCAGTGAAAGTTTCAATCGTTACCTTCGATGATTTCACAGACATCGACGTGTTCTTTATGTGGGATTTATTGAACCGCGTCGAGCGGCGTGATTGGCAAGTGCAGATTTTGAGCGATCACTGCTGCCCGGTGTCCAGTACCGGCATGAAAATTCAACGGCACAGCGTTTTAGAAGCAGCGAATGTGGCCGATGCGGTGCTGTTTGCGAGCGGCAAAGGCACGCGGCTGAAGATGCACGACGAACCGTTTTTGAGCGCGTTCAATCTTGATCCGTCGCGCCAGTTGATCGGCTCCATGTGTTCGGGCGCGCTGCTGCTCGCCACCCTCGGCTTGCTCGAAGGCAAGCGCGCGACGACCTATCCGACTTCGGTGAAATTGCTGGAGAGCATGGGCGTCTCAGTTGTCGAAGCGCCGTTCGTGCGCGAAGGAAACGTAGCGACGGCTGCTGGATGTCTGGCCGCGCAATATCTCGTCGGCTGGGTCATCGAAGAACTGCTCGGCGCAGAGACAAAAGAGTTGGTTCTGAAATCTGTTCAGCCGGTCGGCGAAGGCTTGGGGTTCGCCGACGTTAAACTGCTCGGCGATTTGCAGCAATACTCCGTGCCGGCGAATTTGAGCCGGTAATTTTTAGTGAAAGAGAGTTGTTTGCAATGGAGATGCGGTTGACAATTATTTATGAACAGATGGGAGACCTCGTGCAGGCTTCGGTGGCAGAACTGCCGGGCGCGATCTCACTCGGCAAGACGCGGGAAGAAGCGCGGGCGAATCTGGCGGAAGCGATTGAAATGGTCTTGGAAGGAAATCGCCTCTTGTCCGGGGGGGAGTCGTTAGCTGGCGAGCGCGAAGAAATCGAGTTTCGTGCGGCATGAAGCGACGTGATCTCATCAGACATCTTGAGTCGCACAATTGCGAATTCGTTCGTGAAGGTAAGGAACACACGCTTTATATCAATCGGCAAACGAAGGGGACTGCCGCCGTGCCGCGTCACCGCGACATACCGCTTGGCACAGTGCGCGCTATCTGCCGTGCGCTCGGCGTCTCCGTCCCGTGATGGAGGACAGCGTTGAGGGGCAAAATACTCACGGCTGATTGCTTGGAGTTGAATAATTTTTGAGGAGAATATTAGTGCTGGAAATTAAAGATTTACACGCGACGGTTGACGACAAAGAGATTTTGCGAGGCGTCAGTCTGACGGTCAAACGGGGCGAAGTCCATGCCATCATGGGGCCGAACGGCTCGGGCAAATCGACGTTGGCGAAAGTGCTGGCGGGACATCCGTCTTACGAAGTGATAAGCGGCGAGGTGTTGTTCGACGGCAAGAATCTGTTGGAGTTGGACCCGGACGAGCGCGCGCGAGAGGGCGTCTTCCTCGCGTTTCAGTATCCGGTGGAACTGCCCGGCGTGTCGAACGCACAGTTCTTGCGGTTGGCTTACTACGAGAAACAAAAACATCTCGGCGAAGAAGAATTGGACCCTTTGGAGTTCAAAGATTTGTTGGCGGAGCGCGCGAAGATCGTCGAGATGGATGCCGGGCTGATGTCGCGTTCGGTGAACGAGGGATTCTCCGGCGGCGAGAAAAAGCGCAACGAGATTTTGCAGATGGCCGTGTTGGAGCCGGAGTTGGCCGTGCTGGACGAAACCGATTCGGGCTTGGACATCGATGCGTTGCGGATCGTCTCGGAAGGCGTCAATCGGCTGCGCGGCCCGGACAACGCGATCATTCTCGTCACACATTATCAACGCCTGCTCAATTACATCGTGCCGGATTTCGTCCATGTGTTGTCTAAGGGTCGCATCGTGCGTTCGGGCGGCAAAGAATTGGCGCTGGAATTGGAAGAGAAAGGTTACGACTGGCTCAAAGAAGCGAGCGACGAGCAACCGTCAGCCGCCAACGCCTGAGTTATTTTCAAAGAGAGCAATGACACAAGCCATTAAAGAAGAGAGTTTATACGGCGCAGCGCTGCGCCGGATGCAGGATAAGACCGACTCGCCGTCTTGGATCAAGCGGCTGCGCGAGAGCGCATTGGAGCGTTTCGAGGAGACGGGTTTTCCGACGGTTGATCAGGAGGACTGGAAATACACTAACGTCGCCCCGATTGCTAGAAGTGACTTTGCGCCAGCGAGTCCCGCGGGCGTGGCGGAAATTTCCGGCGAGGCGATTCGACCTTACGCTTATGCTGAATCGTCGCAAAGCAGTTTGGTTTTCGTCAACGGAGCGTACCAATCGCAGTTCTCGACGCTAGCCGCATTGCCAGAGGGCGTTGTCGTCGCGCCTCTGAGTGAAGCGTTGACGGGCGCACACGAACCTGTTCTGCGCGAGTATCTGGCGCGTGCCATCAATGCTGAGACGGACGGCTTTGCCGCTCTCAACACGGCGTTTGCCGGGCAGCACGGCGCGTTCATTTATCTCCCGACGGGCGCGCAAGTCGAGACACCGATTCACTTGTTGTTTCTGGCAACTGAAAGTGAGCAGCCGCTCGCCGTTTTTCCGCGCGTGCTGATCGTCGCCGAGCGCGAGAGCGCGGCCACCGTGATCGAAGACTATCAGACGACCGACGAGGCCGCTTATTTCACCAACGCGGCGGTCGAAGTCTTCGTCAAGGAAAACGCGCGCGTCGTGCATTACAAAGTGCAACACGAAAGCGATCAAGCTTTTCACATCGCAGCAACACACGCGGAGCTTGAGCGCAGCAGCGTTTATGATCTGACGACGATTACTCTCGGCGCGCGGCTCTCGCGGCATGGCATTAACATCAAGCTCGCGCACGAGGGCGCAGAGTGTTGGGTTGACGGCCTCTACCTCGTCGGCGACGGGCAACACGCCGACACGCACTCGCTGATCGATCACATCGCCCCGCACTGCCCCAGCCACCAACTTTACAAAGGTATCCTCGACGGCAAATCCCGCGCGGTCTTCAACGGCAAAGTCTTCGTCCACAAGGACGCGCGACAGACTGACGCAATGCAGACCAACAAAAACTTGCTGCTTTCACGTGAAGCGCGCATCGATACTAAACCGCAGCTCGAAATTTTCAACGACGACGTGAAATGCGCGCACGGCGCGACCGTCGGGCAACTTGAGGAAGAAGAATTGTTTTATCTCGCCAGCCGCGGCTTGCATCCCGAACTCGCGCGCAACTTGCTGACTTACGGCTTCGCGGAAGAGTTGGTCGAAAAGATCAAGATCGAGTCGATTAAAAAGCAGCTTGACGAAGCGATCCTCAATCGCCTACACGCGCGCCTTGAAGCCTGAGAGTTTCCGTCATGATCGCAACTGAAAAGATGATAAACGAACCCGCTCCCGCCACGTGGGACGTCGCGCGCATTCGCGAAGAGTTCCCGGTGTTGGGACAGACGGTGAACGGCCGGCCGCTCGTCTATCTCGACAACGCTGCTTCTTCGCAGGTGCCGCGGGTGGTGATCGAGCGCGGCAGCCGTTATTTACAGGAGGAGCATTCCAACATCCATCGCGGCGTGCATTATCTGAGCCAGCGCGCGACGACCGCATATGAGGGCGCGCGCGAGAAGGTGCGGCGCTTCATCAACGCGCGCGAGGCGAAGGAGTGCATTTTCGTGCGCGGCTGCACGGAAGGCATCAACCTCGTGATGCA
>JALZKK010000020.1 GCA_030859285.1 Acidobacteriota bacterium
CCCGAAACTCGAAACCTGTTTTCACCTCGCGCAGGTCTGCGCTCTGCCGCCGTCAATCGAGTAAGTCGCGCCGGTGATCCATGCGGCGCGGTCGGAAGCGAGGAAGAGGATCAATTCCGCGACTTCGCGCGCGTCGCCGATGCGACCGAGAGGATGCGTCCCCTTCGAGTGTTCGAGGAAAACGGCGTAGGCTTCCTCGTTCATCCCGCCGCGCAAGTGGACTTCGGTTTTGACGACGCCGGGATTGACGGCGTTGACGCGGACGTCCTTGGCCGCCAACTCCAGAGCGGCGCAGCGCGTCAACTGATCCACTCCGGCCTTCGACACACAATAGGCCAGCACGCCGGGAAACGCGCGCAAGCCCGTCACACTCGACACGTTGACGATATTGCCTCGCCGCTCTTCCAAATGCGGCGCGGCCAATTGCATCAAGTGAAAGACCGCGCGCAAGTTGACGTTCAACATCTCGTCCCACGCCGTCAAAGTCGTCGTCTCGACGCTGCCGCTCGCCAGTATGCCCGCCGAATTAACCAGCACATCCAACGCGCCGAATCGCGCGACCGCTTCATCCATCACCCGCCGCGCGTCGTCTTCAATAGTGACATCGGCGCTGATTACGAACGCCTTTCCGCCCGCTTCTCTGATTTGCTCTTCGACTTCGGCCAATGCTTCCCGCGAGCGACTGACGAGAGCGACTTGCGCGCCCGCTTCGGCAAATAACAATGCCGTCGCCCGCCCGATCCCGGAACTGGCTCCCGTGACGAGCGCGAACTTTCCCGCTAAATCGTCTTTCATATTCCTCAATTTCATCTGCTCACTTTTTGCTGAAAGCGTAAGTATCGGTGTTAGCCGCGCGTCAGTTGGCGGTACTTGATGCGGTGCGGTTGCTCGGCTGCCGCGCCGAGGCGCGCCTTTCGGTCGGCTTCGTAGTCGGAATAATTGCCCTCGAACCAGACAACTTTGCTGTCGCCTTCAAACGCGAGAATGTGTGTGGCGATGCGGTCGAGGAACCAACGGTCGTGGCTGATGACGACAGCGCAGCCCGCGAAATTTTCCAGCGCCTCTTCGAGCGCGCGCATGGTGTTCACGTCCAGATCGTTCGTCGGTTCGTCGAGTAAGAGGACGTTGGCTCCCTGCTTCAACATCTTGGCGAGATGCACGCGATTGCGCTCGCCGCCGGAGAGCATCCCGACTTTCTTCTGCTGATCTGCGCCGCCGAAGTTGAAGCGCGCCACATAAGCGCGCGAGTTCACTGGCCGGTTGCCGAGCATTACTTGATCAAGTCCGTCGGCGACTTCTTCCCAAATCGACTTGTTCGGCTCGAGCGCGTCGCGGCTTTGATCGACGTAAGCCAATTGCACTGTCTCGCCGATGCGGATGGTACCGGCGTCGGGCTGTTCCTGATTTGTGATCAGGCGGAAGAGCGTCGTTTTCCCTGCGCCGTTGGGACCAATCACGCCGACGATGCCGCCGGGCGGTAGCGAGAAAGTCATGCCTTCGACGAGCAAGCGGTCGCCGTATGCTTTGCTCACATCGTCGGCCTGAATCACGTTGTCGCCGAGACGCGGCCCCGGCGGAATGTAGATTTCCAAATCTTCCGCACGCCGCTCGCTCTCTTGCCGGAGCATGGCTTCGTAAGAATTGATACGCGCCTTCGACTTCGCTTGCCGACCTTTAGGTGCCATTCTGATCCATTCAAGCTCGCGTTGCAGCGTTCGCTGCCGCTCGCTCTCGGACTTCTCTTCGCGCTTGAGCCGTGCTTGTTTCTGTTCGAGCCAAGACGAATAATTGCCCTGCCACGGAATGCCCTGCCCGCGATCCAGTTCAAGAATCCAGCCGGCCACGTTGTCGAGAAAATAACGGTCGTGTGTGACGGCGATCACTGTCCCAGCGTATTTCTGCAAATGCTGTTCGAGCCAGCCGACTGATTCGGCGTCCAAGTGATTCGTCGGCTCGTCGAGCAGCAGAATGTCCGGCTGCTGCAACAACAAACGGCAGAGCGCGACACGGCGACGCTCACCGCCCGACAGAATTTTCACGGGTGTCTCACCGGGCGGGCAACGCAGGGCGTCCATCGCCAACTCAAGGCGACTATCTAAATCCCAAGCATCGGCGGCGTCGAGTTTGTCCTGCACCGCGCCTTGGTGTTCGAGCAACGCCGCCATCTCATCATCACTCATCGGCTCGCCGAATTTCGCGTTGATCTCTTCGTACTCCCGCAAGAGATCGACTGTCTCCTGCACGCCCTGTTCGACGATCTCACGCACGGTCTTCGATTCGTCGAGCCGCGGCTCCTGCTCCAAATACCCGACGGTGTAGCCGGGCGAGATGACGGTCTCGCCGACGAACTCTGGATCGACGCCCGCCATGATCCTGAGCAAAGAGCTTTTGCCCGAACCGTTCAAGCCGAGGACGCCGATCTTCGCGCCGTAAAAATATGAAAGGTAGATGTCTTTCAAGACCGGCTTCTTGTCGTAATACTTTCCGACGCCGACCATTGAATAAATCACTTTGTTGGGAACGGTACTCATGTATTGCACACTCCTCGTGTTATTCCAGATGAATTTTAACGGTCAGAAGAAAAAGAAGGCGAATCATAATCTTGGATCGGCACGTGCCTTCACCGCTCACTATGAGATCAAGCGT
>JALZKK010000025.1 GCA_030859285.1 Acidobacteriota bacterium
GATCAAACTCCGGCAACTCATCAAGGAACAACACGCCATGATGCGCGAGCGAGACTTCGCCGGGGCGCGGCATCGCACCGCCGCCAATCAAACCGGCATCACTGATCGTGTGGTGCGGCGAGCGGAACGGGCGTTCAGTGACCAGCCCGGCGCGGCCCGTCAGTCCCGCGACCGAGTGAATCTTCGTCAGGTCAAGCGCAGCTTCAAACTCAAGCGGCGGTAGAATCGTCGGCAGACGCTTCGCCAGCATCGTCTTCCCCGATCCGGGCGGGCCGATCAAAAGAATGTTATGCCCGCCGGCGGAAGCGACTTCGAGTGCGCGCTTGGCCGCCTGTTGCCCGCGCACTTCGCGAAAGTCCACATTGTAGCTGCCGGCGGGCGAGAGCATCTCCGAAGGATCGACTTTGAGCGGCAGGGGTGGAGACTGTGATTGCAGCGCCGCGAGCAATTCGACCGCGCCGCGCAAGTCCGAGACGGCGTAAACATCCACGCCCGCGACGACTGCCGCCTCCGGCGCGTTCTCTTCCGGTAACAACAGAAATTTAACGCCTGCGTCCCGCGCGCGAATCGCCACCGGCAGCGCGCCCTTGATCGCACGCACGCGCCCATCAAGCGACAACTCGCCGACCGATAGCACGTCCGTCAGATTTTCGCCGCCACCGAGATCGCCGTTCGCGCCGAGGATGCCGAGAGCAATCGGCAGATCGAAACTCGCGCCTTCTTTCCGCACATCGGCGGGCGCAAGATTGATCGTTGTCTTGTGAAAGGGAAAGAAGAAAGCACTGTTGTTGATCGCGGCCCGGATGCGCTCGCGCGACTCGCGCACGGCGGCGTCAGGCAAGCCGACGATGGTCACGGACGGCGACGCATCGCTCTCGCCCCGCGCGGGCGTCAGATCAACTTCAATGTCAACGAGGTCGGCATCAATGCCATAGACGGCGGCAGACTGTGTGCGGAAGAGCATGGTGAGGAAGAAGGCTCAAGCAAAAATGATGAATGCGGAATGATGAATGATGAATGAAAAGCAAACTGTCTTTTATTCATCATTCATCATTCCGCATTCATCATTTGTTTTTATCTTCGTCGTCTCGGCGCGGACGTAGCGCCGGCGGGGGATGACGAGGGGACTTTGATCATTTGATTAGCCACGAGCGCAGTATCGGTCGTGAAGCCGTTCAAGCGCGCCACTTCATCGGCTGAGGCATTGTGGCGCGCGGCGATCTGAGCGATGGTTTCGTTCGCGTGCGCGCGGACAGTAATCAGGCTGCTGCCACTGCTCGCGCGTTTCGGGAAATAGCCGACTTTAGCGACTGTGCCGGTCGGGACGACCAATTTATTCGTCGCTTTGAGATCGACGCCTGCGTTCCATTGTTGGAGTTGCGCGACAGAGACGCCGGTGCGGGCAGCAACGGCATTGATGTCTTCGCCCGGCGCGACGGCGACAATGCGCGCGGCCTCGCGCCGATCACCGGGGACGCGCTTCAAGAGCGCGACGAAAGTTTTGCCCCGGCCCGGCGGCACGCGCACATCGTAGGCTTCGCCACGCGGCGTGACATCGCGGCGCAATTCAGGATTCAAACTGCGGATGTAATCGACGCTCGTATCGGCGGCGCTGGCGATGAATTGCAAGCTCGTCGCCGAAGGCACGCGCACCACGTCGTAAGAGAGCGGCGCTTCAGGACGGATGTTGCGGAAGCCGTACTGCTCCGGGTTCTTCGCAATCAGGATCGTCGCCAGAATGTTCGGCACATAGTTCTTTGTCTCTCTGGCGATGTACGGGTAAGCGGCCCAGAAGTCGGCGACGCCGGCGCGCGCAATCGCGCGATCCATGTTGCCCTCGCCGGTATTGTACGCGCCCATCGCCAGTTCCCAGTTGCCGTGGTAGCGATTGGCAAGCCATTTCAGATAGAGGGCCGAAGCGCGCGTCGCTTTCTCAAAGCCGTTGCGCTCGTCGATCCAAGCGGTCTGGCGCAGGCCGTAGCGCGCGCCCGTCCCCGGAATGAACTGCCAGAGACCGGAGGCCGCCGCCCACGAATGCGCGGTCGGACGCCATGCACTCTCTACTTGTCCGAGCCACGCGATGTCTTCAGGCACGCCGACCTCACGGAAAATTTTCCGGGCCATCGCCATGTAACGACCCGAACGACGCAAGCCCGTCTCCATCGTCGCGCGCCCGCGCCCTTGATAATAATTAAGATACTGGCTGATCAGCGCGTTGGAGGTGAATCTAAAATTAATCGCGCTCTTCGCCTCTTCGAGTTTCGCCACGTCCGCATCCGTGACGTTCTTCTCAGCCTCGTTCAATTCGAGCTTGCTTAGTTCGTCAAGCGGCGATGGCTCGAATTTCTGCTCGCGCAGGAAGCCGGTCTGCGGAATAACCTGATCCGTCGCTGCCGCGCCGGTCGAAGCCGGAATGATTTGTGCGACTTGCTGAGTGGCGGCGAGCTGCACACTCGGCATCTCTTTGCGATAGACGCGCTCGACGAGTTCGAGGTAATAAGTTTGCAAGCGCGGGTTCGCGCGCACATCCATGCCGGACTCAAGCACGACATCGACGGCTTTATCAAATTCGGAGCGCGCCTGCTCCGGGCGATTGTCCGCTAAATTCAATTCGCCTTGCTTGAAATACTTTTCCGCTTTTTCGATGACGACGTTGACGAGCGGGGCGTCGCGGTCAATCGCGTTAGGCGTCGCACTGAGAGACGTGGCCAGTCCGTTTTGCGCCAGCACGGGCGCAGCCGGAGCAACCAGCAAGCTAAAGATTGCCAGAGAAAGAAATGTCCGAGGGAGGCTCGTTTTCATCAAAATCGTCAGTCTCCTTGAATTCAGGCTGAAAGCGAATCCACGATGGCAGTCTGAACGCGCAGACCACACGAGCGGTTCCACTAATTTATAAACGCAAGGGCGATCTAAATC
>JALZKK010000043.1 GCA_030859285.1 Acidobacteriota bacterium
GCGCAACGGTCTTCACAGTCCCCGCAGGCAAGCGACTGGTCATCGAGTACGCATCGATCGAGGCGAACATTCCCCTTGGGAAGATGGCGCGGTGGCAGCTCCTTACAAACAGCTCGGGGATCCAAAACGCTGAATTTAACTTCCCGCTCACCCAGCCAGCCGTAGTCTTCGGCGCCATCACACAGGTCACCGCCGGCCAGTAGGTTCGGTTCTACGCAGAGGCGGGAGACGCCGTAAGAATGGGCGGCGCCACGAACGACAGCGCGCAGCCCAGTAACTACAACTTTGCGATCTCCGGCTACCTCGTGGACGTGCCGTAGCCGAGCCGCCTTGATAATCAACCGGCTTCCCGCAGTTCGGCCACGGCAGCATCCGCCTCACCGGACTGTTCAACGATCCGAGCGACGTTGAGTAGCTTGCGGAGTTGATTTGGCAAGGGCCTTGATCGACATGCTGATCGTCAACCTGTCGAGTTGAAGTTCAGGCAGGCGTCGTGTTCAAAGTCACGCCGTCTGCCTTCAGCTACACGCGGTCCGCCGAGTGGGCCGCAGCGACTTGAGGTCGTCGCCACGAATTGCGGACTCCGGCTTTTCCATCAATGCCAACGGAGAATGCTGGATTCCTAGTTGGCGCGTCGCCGACTCTTTTGAAAAGGAGAACATTATGAAGCAAACAATCTCTAAGACGGTCGTCATTCTCTTCGCTTGCCTGTCTATCTCAGGATTGATTCTCGGCAGTAGGTAGGTAAGCAGCACAGGCAGAACACCTGCTGCGCTACCTCAGGCGGGATGCAGTAACGCGACGCTGAACGGCCCGTACCGATACACGTTCAGCGGCGCTGGATTTCCCGGCGGGCCAAATGGCGGCGCGTCGGTCAATGCCGCAGCTCGTCCGTTCGCCGCCGTCGGCATCATCACCTTCAACGGCGATGGAACGCATTCCGGGGCCGACACCATCAGCGCCTCCGGCGGCAACGTGATTGAGCCGCGGCAATACAACGGCAGCTATTCAGTGAATGCCGATTGCAGAGGCAACTTCTGTCTCCAGACCGGGCCGGCGGGGGAGTGTTTCGGACCGGCTGACATCGTGGTCGCTCCCGACGGCAGTGAGATGCTGTTCATCAACACGATTCCACACACGGCTGTGCTGGGTCAGTTTAGGAAGCAGTAACCGGGGGCGATGCTTCCGCAGGCGGTAAGTAGGAGTTGGAAAGTTCGAGTCGCTTTTGCTGACAGGAAGTTTCACGCAAAGGGCGCAAAGCCAAAGCGCGAAGAAAAACGCCCCGAACTTTCCACCCTCTACTGTGCTGACAATTCTGATTTGGCCCGCCGGAGCGGCGCAAGCCGACATCGAGTAACAACACGCAACCGAAGTCAAACGCAATCGGACGATCACAACACGGCGCAGACGGGCGCTTTCTTACAGCGGCCCTCGGAGGAAAGATCATGAACTCCCAAGAAACAACTCAAGGTCAATCGCTCTTCATCCGCAACGAACAGTGCGGGAGCGCGGGGCGGCGGCGGCGAACAAGGAGCTTCCTGTTAGCGGCTCTGTGGTCGTTGATGGTTTTGCTGCCGGGCAGTTCGTTCGCGCAGTCGGCCTTGACCGATGACGCGCACGTCGCACTGTCGCAAGGCAACGCGAACCACGGCGCCAACCCCCACCTCCACGTCTCCTCCGCGGAGAACGCATACATCAAGTTCAAGCTCACCACCACCCTGCCCGCCGACACGCCCGGCTCCGATGTCGAGCGGGCCACCCTTAAGCTCTACGTCGATAGCGTCAGGACCGCCGGCAAGCTCGACGTGTATGCGGTCTCGGGCGCGTGGGGCGAGTCCTCCATCACCTCCGGCAGCGCCCCGCCGCTCGGCGCGCTCATCACCACCTCGGCGCAGGTCGGGGCGGACCAGAAGGGCAAGTTCATCGTCGTTGACATCACCTCTCTTGTCCAACAGTGGCTCGGCGACGACGGGCACGGGGCGAACGGCCTTCCGAACCACGGCCTCGCCCTCGTCGCGCACCCCATTGACCCGGCGACGCCGGAAGTAGTGAGCATCACCTTCGACAGCAAAGAGAACTCGCAGACGAGCCACGAAGCGCAGTTGAACATTCAATTAGAGCGGGCGGCGGACGGGCTGCAAAAAGTCGAGCATGACGCGAGTCTGACCGGCGACGGCACGAGCGCGTCCCCTCTGGGCGTTGCCAACGGCGGCATCAACAGCGTGCATCTGGCGAATGACGCGGTGACGAATGAGAAGATCGCCGACGGCGCGGTGACTTCTACCGAGTTGGCCGACGGCACAGTGACCTCTGCCAAAGTCGCGGCCCCGCTGTCTTTGACGAGCGCGGACGCGAACTTCACGCTGTCGGCGGCGAACACGGGCGCGGGCGCGGCGATTACGGCGACGGGCGCGATCAACACCACGACGCAGTACAACATCGACGGCTTTCGCATTTTGAGCAACGCCGGAACGAACAATTTGTTTGCGGGAGTGAACGCGGGCAGGAGCAACACGACGGGCCGCAGCAACTCCTTCTTTGGAGATGGCGCGGGCTTGCTCAATACGACGGGCCTCAACAACTCCTTTTTCGGCACGTCCGCAGGCTCACGCAACACGACGGGCTTCAACAACTCCTACTTCGGCGCTGTCGCCGGGGGTCTCAATACGACGGGCATTGCTAATTCCTTCTTCGGACGGAGCGCAGGCAGACAGAACACGACCGGCAGCAACAATTCCTTTTTCGGGGCGGACGCTGGTCAGAATAATATGACAGGCGACAGCAACTCCTTCTTTGGATCCGGCACAGGCTTTCCCAACACGACGGGCCGCAGCAACTCCTTTTTCGGATTGGCGGCGGGCAGTCACAACACGACGGGCAACGACAACTCATTTTTCGGAACGTCCGCCGGCACATTTAACGAGAGCGGCAACAACAACACGTTCATCGGGAGATTCGCGGCGTTCAGTTTCGGCGTGCTGAATACGACCGGAAACGACAACACGCTGCTCGGCGCAAACGCAATCGTCGAATCAAACATCAGCAACGCCACCGCCATCGGCTCTCGCGCACAGGTGACGCAAAGCCATTCGCTCGTTCTCGGCGGCATTGCGGGCGTCAACGGCGGCGCGGATACCAACGTCGGCATCGGCACGACCGCGCCCAAAGCGAAACTGCACGTGGCGTCGGGCAAAATCTACGTGGAAGCAAACGGTCAGGGCGTCATCCTGAAAGCGCCGGGCGGCGCGTGTTTCGAGCTAACCGTGACGAACGCGGGCGCGCTCGCGATTGCGCCGGTGTCATGCCCATAAGTCAGAGTTGGAATGAACAACCTGACAGGAACGATGAATCAGCAACTTTGCTTCATCATTCCTTATTCCGTATTCATCATTGCTCATCAGCCCGTATTCCTTAACCCTGACGAGATGCCGTTGATGGTGGCGGCAAGGGCGTAGTTGAGTTCGTTCGTTTCCTCGCCGGCTCGTTTGCGGCGGAGCAGTTCGACTTGGATCAGGCTCAACGGATCGACGTAAGGATTTCGCAAGCGGATCGAGCGGGCGAGGACGCGGTTACGCTCAAGCAGTTGCCGCTGTCCCGTCACGCGCAGGAGCATTCGGCGCGTGCGGTTGAACTCTTCGATGATCATTTGAAAGACGCGCTCGCGCAGGTTCGTGTCGGGGACCAGTTCTGCGTACCAGCGCGCGATGGAGAGGTCGGCTTTCGCCATGCCAATCTCGACGTTTGAGAGCAAGTCCGCGAACAGCGGGAAGCCCTCGTGCATCTCTTGAAGCAATAATTCATGCTGCTCGTCGCGCCGCGCGAAGCGTTCGAGCGCGTGGCCGACGCCGAACCAAGCGGGCAAGACGTGGCGGCTCTGCATCCAGCCGAAGACCCACGGGATCGCGCGCAAATCTTCTAGCCCTCTGCTCTCGCCGCGCCGCGCCGGGCGCGAACTGATCCGCGCGTGTTCCAGTTCGCCGACCGGCGTCGCTCCCTCAAAGTAGGGCAGGATGTCCGGGTTGTCGGCGATCTGCTCGCGGTAAAATCTGAAAGCGTCCGCCGACATCTCTTCCATCGCCGCTTCCCAGCGCGCGAACGCTGCGGCGTTCGTTTCGCTTTCACTGTCGCGCGTCAACGCTTCGAGCGAAGCGGCGATCATCAGTTCAAGATTGCGCTCAGCCAGCACCTTATCGGCATACTTCCAGTTCAGCACTTCGCCTTGTTCCGTGATCTTGATGTGGCCGGTGAACGCGCCGGCGGGCTGCGCGAGAATAGCTTGATGTGTTGGTCCCCCGCCGCGCCCGACCGTGCCGCCGCGCCCGTGAAACAAAGTCAGGTTGACTCCGCACTCGGCGGCGACGCGGTGCAGCGCGCGGTGCGCCTTGAAGATTTCCCAAGCGCTCGTCAGCATCCCGCCGTCTTTGTTCGAGTCGGAATAACCAAGCATCACTTCCTGCCGCCGCCCCCACGCATCGAGCAGCCGCGCGTAATCCGCCGCGCGCCACAATTCGCGGCAGATGTCCGGGCAGCTTCTTAAATCTTCAATCGACTCGAAGAGCGGCACGGGCATCAAGCCCGGATCAGCTCCGTCTTCAGACGCTGCGACGCGCACGCCGCAGAGTTCGGCCAAGCGGACGAGCGAGCGCACGTCCGCGCCGGAACGCGCGCCGCTAATGACGAAGCTGCGGATTGCTTCCGCCGGATAATCGCGCTTCAACTCGGCCACCGTGCGGAGCGTGTCGAGCAGCGTCGCCGTCTCGTGAGTAGGTGGCTCAGGCAAATTCAGTTCGGGCGCAGCGGCGTCCGCCGTCGTGGCCCCCGCCGACGCGCCTTCGATCCCGCGGGCCAGTTCGGTGACGGCGCGCAGCAAGACGCGCGCGTGCTGCCGCAGGTCGAGCGTGTGCAAGTGAAAGCCGAAGGTCTCGACTTGACGGAGCAACGGATCGAGCAGCAGCCGAGCTATCCGCTCCCCTTCGTGGCTCGTGAGAGTTTCCCGCAACAACGTCAAGTCCGCCGCGAACTCTTGCGCGGTGGCGTAAGCGTCGGCGTGCGCCGGCTCGTCGCGCGCGCACGTCAGTCGGCGCGCGACGTAAGCGAGGAAGCGGCGGTACAACTCGAATGATGAGAACGACTCGATTCGCGCACGCGCGGCAGGCAGCCGCGCAGCGTAGTCGGCTAACGCGCTCTCTAGCAGTCGGGGTGTTCCAGCCTGAAGCATCGAAGAACTGAGGCGGTCGAGCAGCTCAGGGATGTGTGCGCTGTAGTGATCGAGAATCACTCGCCGCGCCAATTGCAAAGCCTCGCGCGTGCATTCGGGTGTGACATACGGATTGCCGTCGCGGTCACCGCCGATCCAAGAGCCGAAGCGCACCACGCGCGGCCACTCACGCGGCGGTAAATCGACGCCATAAGCCTCACGAAAATCCATCGCCAGACTTTCGTAGAGGCGCGGCAGCGTGTCGATCAAGCAGTGCGGGTAATAATCCAGCCCCATCTTGATCTCGTCCGAGACGGTCGGACGCTCGCGCCGCACTTCGTCGGTCTGCCAGAGCGCAGTGATCTCGGCGGCAATGACGGCTTGATGTTTAGCGGCGTCCGTATCCGTGAGCGGCAACTCGTCGAGCCGTTCTAACTCTTCGGCGATGCGCTGGCGTTTGAAGAGGATGGTGCGCCGCGCCACTTCCGTCGGGTGTGCGGTGAAGACGGGGACCACTTCGACATTTCGTAGCAGCGCGCGCGCCTCGTTCGCGTCAACGCCCGCGTCGCGCAGACGCCGGAGCGTGCCGAGGAACGAGCCGGGCTGCGCCGGATGCTCTGCCGCCGTTTGCGCCGCCCGCCGCCGCCGCCGGCGATGATTCGTCTCGGCCAGATTCGTCAACTCGAAATAGATGGCGAAGGCTTTCGTCAACCCATGCGCTTCCGCCACGCTCAGACGCTTGACGATTGCTTCGGCGCGCTCCATCAATTCATGCTCGTCGGATAGCGTGTCGTCAGCCGCGCCTGCGCGCAACTCGCGATGCTCAATCGCCAGCGTCCGCAACTCTTCGACCCGGTTGAAAAGCGCCTCTCCTTCCTGCTCTTTCAACACCTCGCCGAGTACCCGACCGAGCGAGCGCACGTCGCGTCGCAGTGGCGTTTCCTTCACTTCGTCGTCATGGCTCGTCAACTCTGCCAGCCGCGCCGCTTGCTCCTCCACCTTCCACAACGGCTCTGTGTTTCCGTCTTTCATCTTCTCCTCACCCGGTCAATCTTTGACCGTGCAAACAATCATTCGTGACATCTCGGTGCTATCAATTTTCTCGCCGGCGAGATGTGTTCGCTGGATTTATTCGGGGAACTATATCAAGGATTGCACCGCACGCTAACGTTCGCTGACCGGAGACTGTCCGGCACAGATCATGAGCGCCGCCCTTCAAGGAGAAAGCACGATGGCCGCGAAATCCACGCCGACCGATCCTCTTTCGCGCCTGCCCGCTCTCGCGGACAGTTCGACGGATACGCACGTTATCATCGATACGCCGAAGGGCAGCCGGAACAAATACAAATTCGACGACGAACATGGGATTTTCAAACTCGGCGGCGTGCTGCCTGCCGGCGCTGTCTTTCCCTTCGACTTCGGGTTCGTGCCTTCGACTATGGGTGGCGACGGCGATCCGCTCGATGTCTTGGTGTTGATGGACGAACCGGCGTTTGCCGGCTGCGTGATCGAGGCGCGTCTGATCGGAGTGATTGAAGCAGAGCAGACTGAGGACGGAGAGACTGCGCGCAATGATCGACTGATCGCAGTGGCCGCAACTGCGCGCAATCACCAAGACGTGTTCTCACTCGATCAATTGAACGAGAACCTCTTAAAAGAGATCGAGCATTTCTTCGTCTCGTACAACGAGATCAAAGGCAAGCGTTTCCGCCCGCTCGGACGCCACGGCCCGGAGCGCGCGGCGGAACTAATTGAGGAAGGGATCAAGCTCTTTCGTGGACGACGGAAGGCGCAACGCGGCAGAAAGGGGAAAGCAGAAGGACGAAGGGCGAAGTAAGATTAAGATCAAGCGTATAAGGAACCTTGACCGCTCCGGGTTTCGCCCTTCGCCTTTCTCCCTTCTACTTTTCTTTTAGCTGCGCGGCGGTTGTTGTTGCGGCGGGCGGCGTTTCTTTTTGTTGCGCTTGCGCGCCAATGCGGATTTCAGTTTGGCCTTTTGGCCGCGCGACATGAAGAAGGCGTGCTTCTTCGCGTCTTTGATAATTTCTTCCGTCATCACCTTGCGCTTGAAGCGGCGCAATGCGCTCTCGATTGATTCACCTTGATTGACATTAACAGTAGCCATCTTTTCTCCTAGCTCCAATCTATCGGCAGCAGCAGCGCTGCGCGCTTTCACTCAATTTCTTCGTTAAGCTAAATCGCGCCGGATGGTCAAATGACCGGCGCACTTCTTCTTTAGACCGAGAGGGACGCCGGGCGACCGTGGATGAGGCGGCGCAGGCGATCCGCAAACAGCACATCGATCTTTTTCGGATCGATGACTGTGATCACTTCGCCGAGGCCGTAGGCCGGGTGCAACATCGTCTGGCCCGTGCGGTAGGTGCGCGTCCAATCGTAGGGCGCGCCCGATGACGACGAAGTACGCCCGCCGCCTGCACCCGCCGCATCGCTGCTCTTAAATGTTCCGCGCGTCCCGCACTTCGCGCAAGTCACGCGCGAGATAACGCCCTTCTTCGTGATCGACGCTACCACATGCCCGCGCTCTTCGCCACACACCGCGCATGCCTTCTCCACCCGATCCCCAACTGCGTAAATTTGTTTCTTCATAAAAGCCTCATTACAGTTTTCAGTTTTCAGTCAAAACTCTCTTGCTGAAAACTGACTACAAACTGAAAACTCAAAACTGACTACTTATATCGATAAGTGATGCGCCCTTTGGAGAGGTCGTAGGGCGACATTTCGACGGTCACGCGGTCGCCGGGGAGAATGCGGATAAAATTTTTTCGCATCTTGCCGGAGATTTGCGCTAGTACGACGTGATCGCTGCCGTTCAAGCGCACTCGGAAAAAGGCGTTGGGCAGTTTATCGACAATCACGCCCTCTGCCGGAATAAGATCGTCTTTTGCCAAACAGTTGCTCCTTCAAAAAATCAGCTTGGACAAATTGGCTGAAGAATTCTTAGCGATTTGTGATCGCCCGCTGCCGGTGAAAAAACGCTGCGATTGACGCTAACGAGCGCCCCCGGACTGAATGCTTAAACCGCCGGGGGCGCTGTGTATGTAAGATCAGTTCAACCAAATAGCGTCGAACGGATCGAGACCTCATCTCAAGCGAGCTTACCAACGCGGTTCGCGATCACCACCGCCGCCACCACCGCCGCCGTAGCCGCCACGGCCACCACCGCCGCCACGGTTGCCGCCGTAGCCGCTGCGACCGCCACCGCCGCCGCCGCGATTACCGCCGAAGCCGCCGCGACCGCCACCGCCACCGCGATCCTCGCGCGGTCTGGCTTCGTTGACAGTCAAGTTACGCCCGCTGAAGTCTTTACCGTTGAATTGCGCGATGGCGGCCTCGCCCTCTTCTTTGGACGACATCTCGACGAAGCCGAAGCCGCGCGAGCGTCCCGTCTCACGGTCTTCCACGACCGAAGCCGACGTCACTGTGCCGACTTGCCCGAACAACTCCTGCAAGTCCTCGCTCGAAGTCTGAAAGCTCAGATTGCCAACGTAGAGTTTCATATGCGTGTAGTCACCTCATCCCCTGCGGGATTTCAAAGAGAAGCTCGCGAATGCTGTTGGCTTCGTGAAACGGTAGCACCGAAGTCGCGTGTTCGGAGGCTCTGACGAGCTGTAGCTTCTACAAATTTACTTAACGACCTGCTCTCGAACTATCCAAACGCCGCCATGCTCCATCGCGCGGGGCGCATCACCGTTGATGCGCGAGAGAAGGAAAGTTAAGCGGCATTATGCCCTGTACCAGCGAAAAACGCAAAACTCGGCGGCCGGGCGAAAAGAGGAAGGAGAGACAGGGAGAGGGGAGATAGAATAAAGGAGTTGCGCCCGATCTCCCTGTCTCCCCCTCGTCCCCTCTCTCTGTCTCCCGCTCCCGTCATTGCTCGATCTTGATGTCGCCGCTAATCGCTTTGGCGACGAGGCGGGGACCGCCTTTGCCGATAGGGCCGGCGGTGTGCTGGCCGACCATTCGCTTCTCGACCTTCAACCCGAAGTCATCGTCGATCTCGATGTCGCCGTTGATGGTCTCGGCTTGCAGGTCGGCGCTGACTTGCGGCGAGAATTGCAGCGTGATGTTACCGTTGATAACGTTGAAAGTTTGTGCCGCGCCGGATGCGAGGCTCTCCAAACTGACTTCGATATTGCCCTGCGTCGTCTGGGTATTGGCCGCGCCGCGCACGTTGTTGAATTCGATGTTCCCTTGCTGCACGCTGACTGTCACCGGCGCATTGAGATTGGACAGTTCGACGTTCGAGCGGATCGTGCTGATCTTCACTGACCCCGTCCGGCGCGGCAATTTTACCTCGTACTCAACTTCTTCGAGGCTGGAGTAAGATTGCGGCGGCGTCCGGAAAGATAATTCTTTTTCATTGTAGGTGTGCATGACGGGCGCGCCCCGCCGTTCCTTTTCTGAGCCGCCGTGCTTGGTAATCTTCACTTCGGCCTTGTCCGAGTCCCAGCCTTCGATGGTGACAGGGCCGTTGAGATTCTGGATCGAGAACGTCGCGCCGTCCGCAAGTTTGAAAGTCTTGGTGATCACAGTCTCGTCGCCGCCAACTTCCGCGCCAGTCTCGTCGAGCGCGGTCTCGCCGGCAATTGCCATGTCAGGGATGGGCGGAACTTCAGGCACGGAGATAGCGGGCGGCGGCGGCAGGCTAACACTGGGAGGCTTGTTGACGACGCGCCTGACCGTGCGGCGCGCGCCTTCGCGGATGAAATAGCCGACGAGCAGCGATGCGCCGGTCGCGAAGAAAACGAGCAGCAAGAGCGCGGCGATCCAGTAACGCGCACGGGAGCGGCGACGGGGCCGCGGCGGCGCGACGGGCGGCGCGGCTTGCGTGGCGGCGAGCGGCGATTGATAGGCCGTGTAATGCTGGCGGAAAGCCGGATCGGTGTCGCGGCCCGAATGCAGCGGCGAAGTGTAAGCGTCAGGCGGCGCGCCCGCCGCTTGCTCGGGCGGTAGTATCTGGGTCGGGACTTCTTCGCCGGAGAAATTCCGCGTCGGTTTGCCGCACGCACGGCAAAACTGCTGCCCCGTGAATAACTCCGCACCGCAATTGACACAACGATCCGCCATCGACTTCACCATCCTTCGGAAAGATTTTCAACGCATACCGATTCTACAGATTCCAAGAAAAAGAATTTGCCACGAAAAGGCACAAAAACACAAAACATAAACGGCTCTCTGTTTGAGCCTTGTGCGCCTTTTTGCGGCTGCTTTTCATCTCTTTCAATGCTCAACCGTTTCGTGCTGCTTTTGCCGGTCAAACCTTTTAACGCTTTGTTCCGCGACGCAGTTCAAAAAGAAAACCCGGCGCTCAAGGCCGGGCTTCTCATTCAAAGGTAATTTGTCAGCCGGGTCATTTCGGAAACTGGCCGATCATGCCTCGGCTCATGTAGTCACTCATCGTCAGCACAACCATGATCCCGAACCAGAAAAATCCCGCGACGACGACGAGCATCACGAGCTTCGAGCTGTAGCGGACGTGCATGAAGAAGAGAATGACGAGCAACGCCTTCGAGACTGCGATGGTCAGCGCCACCACATCGTTGAGGACTCTGAAGTTCGGCCCCAGCACCGCCCCGAAATCGACTTGGGCGGCGAGGACGGTCAGGAGCGTCCCGATCATCAGCCCGCCGAAGACCATGAAGTACAACTTTCTGGAAACAATATGCTCCGACATAAAACCTCAGTGATGAGTGATGAGTGATGAGTGATGAGTGGGAGATAATTTTTACCCATCACTCATCAGTCATCACTGCTTTAGTGTGCTGTCGCGTGAAAGTTCGCGCCGAGCAGGTAAAGGAGCGGGAACAGAAAAATCCACACGATGTCAACGAAGTGCCAGTAGAGGCCGAACAACTCAATCGGCGCGTGATACTCCGGCGAGTAAGCGTTGCGCCACGCGCGCCACATGATCGGCAGCAGGATCGCGATGCCGATGATCATGTGCAAGGCGTGGAGTCCCGTCATCGCGAAGTAAATCCAATAAAACATCTGGATGTTCGGCAGCGGAATATCAGCCGGAAAGTGAACTTCGCCTCTCGGACTGAACAGGCCGCTGAAAGGAATTAACCCATCGTGATATTTCGTCGTGTACTCGACGGCTTTGACGCCCAAGAACGTCAGGCCAAGCAACCCCGTCAAACCGAGAAACAAAACTTGTGTGCGGCGCGTCCTGCCGACTTGCGCGGCCCAGACCGCCAGCGCCATCGTCAAGCTACTGCAAATCAGGACGACGGTGTTGAAGGCTCCGAGCTTCCAATTCAAGTGGTTGCTGCCCGCCGCGAAGGCTTCCGGGAATTTCGTGCGGTAGATGATATAGGCAAGGAACAGCGCGCCGAAGAACATCACTTCCTGCACGAGAAAGACCCACATGCCAAGCGCGCCAGCCTCGCGCTGCTGTTCGAGGTTGTCGAAGTGGTGCGCGAGCGCGGCGTGCGCGCCGTGCGGGGCCTCAGTATGAGGCTGCGCCGGCATGGTTTCGGTGGTGGTCGCCAAAACTTTTACTCCCTCCCGTGAGACGAACTTTCAGGCGCGATGTCGTGTA
>JALZKK010000060.1 GCA_030859285.1 Acidobacteriota bacterium
GCGCCGATGGCCGCGCCGATGGCCGCGCCTTTACCGCCGCCCGCAATCGCACCGATGATCGCGCCGATGCCTGCGCCCGCGCCGACCTTCGTCACGTCGTCTTTCGTCGTGCTGCGCCCGCGCACGCCGCCTTCTTCGTCAACCTCGCCCACGTCTTCGCCTTTCCGCACCACTTCGATCACTTGCGCGTTGAAATTCGCAAAGCGGCCATCGGGCAAACGAATCTGCTCGAACGTGAGTTGCAATTCCGACGAGCCGCGCACTTTGCCGGAACGCTTGACGCGCGCGACGCGACCGCTAACCGTCGCGCCGGCATAGTCGGCAGGCTCGATCACGCGCGCGTCGAAACGATCACCGCGTTGTGTCGCGTCGGTCGAAAGGCTGGTCAACAACTCGACGCGCATCATCGTGTCTTGCGGAATTAAAACTTCGCCGCGCAGGCGTTCGTTATCACTGCCCCGATTTGTTGAATCGCTGATGCCGCTCTGCGCGTCTGCCGCATTACCCCGCCGCGCCAGATCGGGCGGTGCGGTCGAATCAAAGCCGCGCCGGTCGTAGCCCGCTTCATAACCGATCTCGAAGCCCTGCTGATACCCGTCGCGGTAATCCTCAAGCGCGCCATAGGCCGGCACATACGCGCGGTCGGCAGCCTTGTATTCTTCCTTATTGCGCGCATCGCGCGGTGCATTCTCCAGCGAGTCGCGGTAGCCGGCCTGATACCCATCCGAATAGCCGGTGCGATAGCCGCGCACCAACGTACTGGCTTGCTGCGCCGCTCCAGCGGACGCAGCGACAGCAGCCGCGCGTGCAGAAAAAGAATTGACGGAAGAGATTGCGGCGAGTAATAAAGCGCAGGCACAAACGACGGCAGTGAAACGCACAAGAATCTTCATGTCAGATTTCTCCTTAAAAGAAAAGAATGGTTCGACGAAACGCAAGGGCCTCAACAAAGCGCGCCATCTTTTTCAAATTTCATGCTAACACGCGCAGTCAACCGCACAAACTTTCACACCCTTGACGCTCCACCGGCCACGACTTTAGACTGCGACGTGTCACCACAGACAAACACAGCGAGGGATGCGAGAGGATGCCAAACAGCGCGCTTCGAGCCTCTCTGACATTTGTGATGCGGCGAGGACAGTTTTCAGTTGTCGGTTTTCAGTTGTCAGCCGGAACAAAAGCTGCTCACTGAAAACTGAAAACCGAAAACTGAAAACTGACATGCGAAGAGTCTATTTGGATAACAGCGCGACGACGCCGGTTGACCGCCGTGTGGTCGAGGCGATGCTGCCGTATTTGACTGAGAAATTCGGGAACGCTTCGAGCATTCATTTCTTCGGGCAGGAAGCACGCGCGGCAGTGGATCGCGCGCGGCGCGAAGTGGCGGCTTTGGTCAACGCGCGCCCGAACGAGATCGTGTTTCTCTCCGGCGGCACAGAGGCTAACAACCTCGCTATTCGCGGCGTCTTGGAAAGCAATGTGCAGCACGGGCGGCACGTCATCACTTCGACCATCGAACATTCGTCGGTGCGCGGCTTGTGCGCGGCGCTCGAAGAGCGCGGCTGGGAAGTGACGCGCCTGCCCGTTTTCGAAGACGGCATCGTGCGCCTTGAAGATGTCCGCGCGGCTCTGCGGCCCGACACGATCTTGATCACCATCATGCTCGCCAACAACGAGATCGGCACAATCCAGCCCATCGCCGAGATCGGCCAACTCGTGCAGGAAGAACGCACGCGCGGGCGCAAGCATCTCTGGCTCCACACCGATGCGGTGCAAGCTGCCGGACGCATGACGGTCGATGTCGAAGCCTTGAACTGCGATCTGCTCTCGCTCTCGGCGCACAAATTAAACGCCCCGAAGGGCATCGGCGCGCTTTTCGTCCGGCGCAGCGTGCGCTTGACGCCGCAAAACATCGGCGGCCATCAAGAGCGCGAACGACGCGCCGGCACGGAAGCCGTCGGCGCAATCGTCGCGTTCGGCGAAGCGGCACGGCTCGCCCGCGAAGAACTGGACGGGCGCACCACACATCTCCGCGCTTTGCGTGATCGCTTCGAGGCCGGCGTCGCAGCGCACATCTCCGACATCATTTTCAACGGCGACCGCGAGCGGCGTTTGCCGCATCTCTCGAACATCTCGTTCCGCTTTATCGAAGGCGAAGGCTTGCTCATCAACCTCGACATGCAAGGCATCGCCGTCTCCACCGGCTCGGCTTGCTCTTCCGGTTCACTCGAAGCCTCACCCATCATTCGCGCGCTGGGACGCGACGACGAACTCGCACGCGGCTCGATCCGCTTCAGCCTCGGCAAAGACACCACCGACGAAGATATTGATTACGTCCTCGAAGTTCTTCCGCGCGCCGTTGAAAACCTCCGCCGACTCTCGCCGTTATATCAAAAGGCGTTGGCCGAGCGCGCCTGCGTCAACGCATAAGTTTGAGGTTTGAAATTTGAGGTTTAAGGTTAATGCCCTTTGCAACCTCAAACCTCAAACCTCAAACTATCCTGCCTTGCTCGCCGTCGAGACTTTGCAGATGGCTCTCTCGAAGATTTAGGCCGCCGTTTCCGGTGCTGCTATAGTGCATCTGCAACGTTTAAGAATGGAGTTGAATTATGTCGCGCCCAGCCAAGACCTATATCACGCCCGAAGAATATCTGACCCTTGAGCGTCAGGCCGAATTCAAAAGCGAATACTACGACGGCGAAATCTTCGCTATGACAGGAGCCAGCCATAAACATAATCTGATCACAGTTAACATCGGCGCAGAGCTACGCAACCAACTCAAGGGTCGCGCGTGCGAAGTGTACCAGAGCGATATGCGCGTTCACGTCCCAGCTACCGGCCTCTACACTTACCCGAACGTGGTCGTTGTCTGCGGCGAGCCGCAGCTTGAGGATGAACATTTCGACACGCTGCTTAACCCGACCTTAATCGTCGAAGTTCTCTCAAAATCTACCGCCCGCTACGACCGCACCGGCAAATTCAGCGACTATCGCTCAATCCCTTCCTTCGCCGAATACCTGCTCGTCGTGCAGAGCGAATATCGCGTTGAGCAGTCCGCCAAACAATCCGACGGGCGCTGGCTGCTGACAGACTTTCGCTCATTGGAAGATGTTGTGCGGTTGGATTCGATCCAGTGTTCCCTCTCGCTGAAGGAAATCTACGACAAGGTGTCTCTCACGCAGCCTTAAAGCAATATCCATGAATCACACGAAACAGCACGAATAACTTTTTCGTGTTTCTTCGTGCCGTTTCGTGGACAGCTTTTTCCCCGAAAATGCGTATAATGGTCGAGTTAATCAGCTCCAAAAACCAAACTATCTGTTCACTTGAAAGGAATCCTGATGATACTTCGACTGTCAACTCTCCGCTCCGCAGTGTTGCTGTCTATCTTACTGCTTGCGCTCTCGGCTGCGGCTTGTGGCCCTCGTGGAGAGAATGCACAATCCAACAATGCTGCTCCCAGCACTTCCGGCACGAACGCCAATCAGACAAACACTCCCGGCACGACCGCCCCGCAGCCGAGTAACAACACGGCGAAGGCGAAACTCAATTTGAACACGGCTTCGGAGAACGATTTTCTGACCACTATTCCCGGCATGGGCAATCGGATGGTGCATGAGTTTGAGGAGTACCGGCCTTATGACAGCATCCAGCAATTCCGGCGCGAGATCGGCAAGTACGTCAGCCCGGAGCAAGTCGCCGAATATGAAAAACATGTCTATGTGCCGATAGACGCGAATAAATCGGACGCGGCCACGCTGCAACAGATTCCGGGACTCGACGCGACCGAGGCTCAAGCCTTGATTGCCGCGCGCCCGTATGCCTCGCCCGACGCCTTTCTCGCCAAACTCGCCGCGAGCGTGTCGGAAGCGGACTTGGCTGTCGCTAAAATCTATTTGAGCAATCAATGAACTCCGCCGTTATTTTGGCGCGCCTGCGACGGTTTCTGCTTGTCGTCTCCGCCCTGTTTTTTGCCGGGACATTGCTTGAGTTGTGGTTGATCGGCCACATGGAAGATTTTGTGCAATGGCTCCCGTTCGTCCTGTGTGGATTGGGGTTGGTTGCCATCCTCGGGGCGCTGGTCCGGCCACGACGCGCCGCAGCGCTGGGCTTGCGCGTGGTGATGGGAGTAGTGGCGCTCGGCAGTCTCTTCGGCGTTTACGAACACGTCGCAAACAACCTCGCGTTTCACCGCGAGATTTATCCAAACGCGCCGGCCAGCGACAGTTTGATGAGCGCTCTCGGCGGCGCGAATCCGTTGCTGGCTCCCGGCATCATGGCGGCTGCGGCCGTGTTAGCCATCGCCGCAACTTATCATCATCCAGCCTTGAGGAGTGGCGATGATGAATTGAACGGGTGAGGGCAAAAAACATTCATCCACAAAGTCCCATGAAACGACGCGAAACTGCGCGCATTGCCGCCGCCCAATGCTATGCCTGAGCTACCTGAAGTCGAACTCGTCGTCCGTGCGCTCGATGGGCTTGTAGGCCAACAGCGAATCGTGGCTGCGCGGTTGCTGCGGCCCGGACTCGCGCCGGAGACGCCGCCCGCCGTGTTCGCGCGCCGTTTGCGGCAAAACTCCATTCAGCGTGTCACGCGGCGCGGCAAACACATTCTCTTTGAGTTGGATCGCGAGCAGGTGTTGCTCACACACTTGCGAATGACCGGTAGGTTTTTACTCTTGCCGCCCGCAGCCGCATTGCCGAAGCACACGCACGCGCTTTTTTATCTGGCCGACGAGCGCCGCTTGGCCTTCTCCGATCAGCGGCACTTCGGGATGATGAAGCTCGTCAAAGCCTCCGAGTTGGCAACGGCTAAAGAGTTGCGCGCACTCGCGCCAGAGCCTTTCTCTGAAGAGTTCACGCCCGCTTATCTGGGCCGCGCGCTCGCGCGCTCGCGGCGGACGCTGAAAGAGACGTTGCTCGATCAAACGAAAGTCACCGGACTCGACAACATCTACGCCGCCGAAGCCCTCTTCCTCGCGCGCATCAATCCCTTTCTCGTTGCCGCCGAACTTTCGCCGCGTCGCCTGCCGCGCCTGCACCGGGCCATCCTCCAAGTCTTTAACGAATCCATCGCGCACGGCTCGACGCTGAACGTCAATCCCGAAGACATCGACGGCAGCTACTACGGCGGCGCATACGAAGGCCACTGGCGCGTTTATGCACGCGAGGGCGAACCCTGCCCCACATGCCGCGCGCGTGTTCGCCGTCTCATGCACGCTGGACGCTCGACCTTCTTCTGCCCGCGCTGTCAGAAAAACTAACGCCTGCCATTTGTCTGGCCTCTTGACAGCCTTGTGCCGTCGGGCGTATAAGCGCGTGTGAAAAGACGTGGTGAGTTAAGGCGACTTGCGGCCACGTAAAATAAACAGCTAAACAGCTCGGCACATCACATCAGCCTGTCATTGCGATTTTCGCTGAAGTCCCGCGTTGTTTGGCGCGGGAATTTTTTTGTAGAGGTCAGAGATCAGTAAATGCTGATCGTTTCTGACCTCTGACCTCTGACCTCTGAGCTATGGAAAACTTTCGAGACATTTTAGCGAGCGATCAGATCACGGTGTTCGACGGCGCGATGGGAACGATGCTGTATGCCAAAGGCGTCTATATCAATCGCTCATACGACGAATTGAATTTGACGAACCCGGATTTGGTGCGCGAGGTGCATGAAGAGTACGTGCGCGCCGGCGCGGAAGTGATCGAGACGAACACTTTCGGAGCGACCGCGCCGCACTTGCAACAGTTCGGGTTGGAGGGCAATCTCCGGCTGATCAACGTCGCCGCCGCGCGTTTGGCGCGCGAAGCTGCCGGCGAACGCGCTTACGTCGCGGGCGCGGTTGGTCCCCTCGGCTTGCGGATCGAGCCTTACGGGCCGACTTCATTTGATGAAGCGAAAGATTTGTTCAAGGGGCAGATCGCAGCCTTGCTCGAAGGCGGCGTCGATCTGTTCGTGTTGGAAACTTTCTCGGACGTGTCGGAGATACGGCAGGCGATCCGCGCGGTGCGCGAATTGTGCGATCTGCCCATCGTCACGCAGATGACCATCCTGCCGGACGGCAACACCTCTTTCGGCACGACTCCCGAAGTCTTCACCACGCGGCTCGACGAGTGGGGCGCGGACGTGATCGGCTTGAACTGCGGTGTCGGGCCGGCCATCGTCTTGACGGCGATTGAGAAGATGCGCGTGCTGACTGACAAAAAACTGTGCGCGCAACCGAACGCTGGGCTGCCACGCGACGTGCAGGGACGGCAGTTCTACATGTGTTCGCCGGAGTACATGGCGAAATACGCAAAGCGTTTGATTCAAGCCGGCGTCAAAATGGTCGGCGGCTGTTGCGGCACGACGCCCGCGCACATCAAAATGATCACAGACGCAGTGCGCGCCGTCTCTCCGCGCAAGAGTCGCGTCTTTTTGAAGTCTGAACAGCCGGCGCGCGTCGAAGAATTAACGCCCGCCGATATTCGCGTCGTGCCGCCGGAAGAGAGATCGAATTGGGGACGCATGATCACGAACGGCGAGTTCGTGACGACCGTCGAAGTATTACCGCCAAAAGGTTGTGACGCGAAGAAGACACTTGATCAGATTCGGCTGTTGAAGGAAGTCGGCGTCAATGCCGTCAACATTCCCGACGGCCCGCGCGCGCAGACGCGCATGAGTGCGCAAGCCACCGCCCTTTTGGTCGAGCGCGAGATCGGCCTTGAAGCCGTGTTGCATTACTGCTGTCGGGATCGAAATCTTTTGGGCATGATGTCTGATCTGCTCGGCGCGGCGGCGCTCGGTTTGAGAAACTTGCTTTTGATCACCGGCGACCCGCCGAAGATGGGGCCGTACCCGGACGCCACTGCCGTCTTCGATATTGACTCCATCGGTTTGACCAACATGGTCAACAAACTCAATCACGGACTCGATCTCGGCAACAATCCCATCGGCTGCCCGACCTCCTTCTGTATCGGCGTCGGCGTCAACCCCGGCGCGCTTAATCTCGAAGAAGAGATCAAACGCTTCGAGTACAAGGTCGAAGCCGGAGCCGAATTCGCGATCACGCAACCCGTGTTCGACGCCGCTCAACTGCGCGACTTCTTAAAAATGATCCAACACGTTCGCATCCCCGTCGTCGCAGGCATCTGGCCGTTGGTCTCCTACCGCAACGCCGAGTTCCTGCACAACGAAGTGCCGGGGGTACGCGTCACTCCCTCGATCATGGAACGGATGCAGCGCGCCTCCGACAAGAGCAAAGACCATGCCCGCGATGAAGGATTACAGATCGCCCGCGAGTCGCTCTTGGAAGTCCGCGATCTGATTCAAGGCGTCCAAGTCTCCGCGCCCTTCAACAACGTCCGCCTCGCGCTCGAAGTCTTCGACGCCCTACCGGAACTGAGCGAGCGGCGCGAAGCGGACGTGACCGCGTTGATCCGGTAGTTCAAAACTCAACTCGAAGTACGCGACCCGCTTCGCGCCTTTGCGACTTTGCGTGAAACTTCTTCTTGACGAAGAACAGGCTCATGC
>JALZKK010000062.1 GCA_030859285.1 Acidobacteriota bacterium
GCCGCGTGGCACGGATGGACGCCGACCGATCTGGTGTTCCCGTTTTTCCTCTTCATCGTCGGCGTCTCGATTACACTCGCCTTCGCACGGCGAGTGGAGCGGGGCGGCTCAAACCGCGATCTCTATCTGAAGATCATGCGGCGGAGTTTAATTATTTTCGCGCTCGGACTGTTTCTCGCTACCTTCCCGTTCGTCAAAGATTTTTCCACCTTTGCACCGATTGATCTTTCAACCGTCCGCATTCTCGGCGTGCTGCAACGCATCGCGCTCTGTTATTTCTTTGCGTCCGTCATCTTTCTCAACACGGATTGGAAAAAACAACTCGGCATCGTTATCGCCTTGCTCGTCGGTTACTGGCTGATCATGCGCTTCGTCCCGACGCCGGGTTATCTGCCCGGCGATTACAGCAAAGAGGGCAGCATCGCCGCCTTCATCGACCGCAAAGTTTTGGGCGCGCATATTTGGAAGGGCGGGAAGATTTACGATCCAGAAGGATTACTCAGCACGCTCCCCGCGATTGCGACAACTCTTTTCGGAGTGTTGGTCGGCCACTGGCTGCGCGAGCGGCGCGGCGAGATGGAGAAGGTGGCAGGGCTGTTCGTAGCGGGCGCGGCGCTCGTCGTCATTGGCTGGGCGTGGGGCCTTACGTTCCCGATCAACAAAGCGCTCTGGACGAGTTCTTACGCCGTCTTCACTGCCGGGATGGCGTTGCAGTTTCTCGCATTCTGTTATTGGTTGATCGACATCAAGCATTACCGTCGTTGGGCCGTGCCGTTCGTCATCTTCGGCACGAATGCGCTGGCGGTCTTCGTGCTGTCGGGAATGATGGCGCGCCTGCTCTCGCTCTGGAAAATGCCGCGCAGGGATGGGACGCCGGGCAATCTGCAAGTGTTTTTTTACGAGCATCTCTTCGCGTCGTGGGCTGCGCCGATCAACGCTTCGCTCTTTTACGCGGTCTCGTTCGTCCTGCTCTGGCTCGGCCTGATGGCGATTCTGTACCGGCGCAACATTTTCATCAAAGTTTAGAGAGGCAGGAAGAAATTTTTTACCGCAGAGGACACAGAGGAACGCAGAGGAGAGGAAGGGAATCGGCTCAAATTTGAGATTTGAGATTTGAGATTTGAAACCTCTGCGTTCCTCCGCGTCCTCTGCGGTTAATCTTGTCCTGAGCTAGAAATCAACATGATTGGAATTATCGAATGCCTGATCAGCACAATCAACAAAAAATGCTCGGCGATATAGCGCGCGAGACGGGTGGAAACTTAACCGGCGAGCCGTCGGCGGTTGTGACAGACGTGACACACGATTCGCGGCAGGTGAGCGCGGGGAGTTTGTTTGCCGCTGTGCGCGGCGCGAGCTTTGACGCGCATCGCTTCATACCGCAGGTGTTGGCGCAGGGCGCGGTCGGCGTGATCTCGGAGCTTGAGCGGCCAGCGGATTATGACGGCGGCGCGTGGTTGCGGGTCGAGAGTGTGCGGCGGGCGTTGGCGTTGGCGGCGGCGGAAGTTCATCGCCACCCGTCGCGCGAATTGGAGTTAGTCGGCATCACGGGGACCAATGGAAAGACGACGACGGCTTATCTCATCGCTGCGCTGGCGGAAGCGGCAGGCGATCTCGTGGCGATGATCGGGACGGTCGAATACCGCATCGGGCGCGAGCGTTTCAAGGCCGAACGGACGACGCCGGAAGCGACTGATATTCAGCGTTTGCTGCGGCGTGCGGTCGCGGCGGACTGCCGTGTCGGAGTGATGGAATGTTCTTCGCAGGCGATAGCTTTTCACCGCTGCGACGCGCTGAATTTGAGCGTCGCTGTCTTTACGAATCTGACGCGCGATCACCTCGATTATCATGGATCGATGACAAGCTACTGGGATACTAAACGTCGCTTATTCGACGGTCGGCTCGGCTCCGTGCCACGCACGTCAATCGTCAATGTTGATGATCCGTATGGCGTCGAGTTGGCGGCTTGCGGCGCGCGCGTCGTGCGCTACGCACTGAGGGCAGAGGCCGAAATCACGGCGCGCGATGTCGAAGTGACGCTTCAGGGGACGGGTTTTCATCTCTCTACGCCGCAAGGTGAGGGCCGCTTGCGCTCGCCGCTCGTCGGGCAGCCGCACATCTATAACATCCTCGCCACCGTAGGTAGCGGCCTCGCGCTCGGCTACGACTTCGACACCGTGACCCGCGCGATTGAGACTAGTCAGGGCGCGCCCGGCAGGTTCGAGTTAGTGCCGCACACGGCAGGCGATTTCGCTGTCGTCGTCGATTACGCGCACACTGACGACGCGCTCGCGAACGTTCTCTGCACGGCGCGCGCGGTTGCCGGTCAAGGCCGAATCATCACCGTCTTCGGCTGCGGCGGCGACCGCGACCGCACCAAGCGCGCCCCAATGGGTGAGGCCGCCGCTTCCTTGAGCGACATTGTGATCCTCACCTCCGATAATCCACGTACCGAAAACCCGGAACAGATTTTTCGAGACATAGAAGAAGGCTTGCGCGTTTCGGACCAGTCGTATGAAAAGATCGCTGATCGGCGTCAAGCCATTTACCACGCCATCGGTGAAGCGCGCGGCGGCGACATCGTTTTAATCGCCGGCAAAGGCCACGAGGATTACCAGATCATCGGTCAGGAAATTTTCCACTTCGACGACAAGGAAGTGGCGCGCGAGGCTTTGACGGCGAGGTAGAAAGGCTAACCACAAAGGCACAAAGATACGAAGCAGATGAATTGCTTTCTTTCGTGTCTTCGTGCCTTTGTGGTGCTGCTTTGGCGGCGGTTTAGTCCTTGTCGTTGTAAAGATTCTCCCGGTTGATGCTCACCATACCATGCCGGGAAAAATACCAGTAAACCGGCAGGCCGAGCGCGATCAAACCGAGACCGATGAGCGCTTGAACCGGAGTCGTCAGTAGAGTGTTGATCAGCAGGAATGCCGTCACAAGGAGGAACAGCACAGGCACGACGGGGTAGCCCCAAGCCTTGTAAGGCCGTTCGGCGTGCGGCATCCGGCGACGGAAGAGAAACACCGATGCGGTGGTGAGGCCGTAGAAAATCCACGAGCCGAAGATAACGTAATTCGTCAAAGTGTCGAACGAACCCGAGAGCGTCAGGATGCCGGCCCAGATGCCTTGCACGACGAGCGCGCCGACGGGGACGCGCGTGGAGCGGCTAAGGCGCGAGAGGTTCTGGAAAAACAATTGGTCGCGCGCCATCGCGTAAGGCACGCGCGCGCCGGTTAAGATCGAAGTGTGCAGCGTGCCGAAGGACGAAGCCATCAACGCCGCCGACATCAAACTGATCACGCCCGCGCCGAAGAAGCGCAACCCCACTTCCCGCGCGACTGATGAATCAGGCGAGACGCTCGCGATCTCGGTCGGCGTCAGTACATAGAAGTATGCGATGTTGATGAAGACGTACAGCAAGATGATCAGGATCGTCCCGCCGATCAGCGCGAGCGGGATATTTCGTTGCGGGTTCTTCACTTCGCCGGCGACAAGCGTTAGATTGTTCCACCCATCATAGCCCCACAGCGCGCCGAGCATCGCCGCGCCGAAGCCCGCCACTCCGAACTGCGCTGCCGCGCTCACGCCCTCACACGCGCCGCCCTCATTCGCCAGCGCGAAGTGGCCCCAATCGCCGTTCGCCAACAGGAACGCGCCCAAGCCGACGCCCAGCACGAGCGCGATCTTGACCGCCGTCAAAACGGTCGCCACCCACCCGCTGACCGCGACGGCGGCACAGTTGATCACCGTCACCACCGCAATGGCAACAAGCGCGATCAGTTGCAGCGTCGTTACAGAAAACTCATAGCCAAAAATGTTTTGTGTGAAGAGCGTTGCTCGCAACGTGCCGCCCGTCAAATCGTTCAGGAAGATCGCCAACGCCACGGCGACCGCCGCCTGCGAGCCGGTCTTGGCGATGAAGATTTGCATCCACCCGTACAAGAATCCCCAACGCGGCCCGTAAGCCTCACGCACGAACACATACTCGCCCCCGGCGCGCGGCATCATCGCCGCGAGTTCCGCATACGTCAGCGCGCCCGCCAGCGACAGCACGCCCGCCGCCACCCACACGGCGATCACCATGTCCGGCGTCCCGACATTACACGTCATCACACGCGCCTTCAAAAAAACGCCCGTCCCTACGACGTTCCCGATCACAATGGAAGCGGCGGCGATGAGTGTTAGACCACGAACGAGCGTCAAGTTACTTTGGGCGGGAGTGGACATAGTTTTCTACTTTACAACCGTTTCAAAAAATGGAGAGCCAGTGAAAAGTCGCTGCTACCAAACGTCGTTAGTTAGTAAGTCTTCGTAAGTATCTCTTCGTCGGATCACATCGACCGTGCCGCCCGCGCGTACCATGACGGCGGCGGGGAGAGGGCGACCGTTGTAGGGGAACATTTGCGAGAGCGAGTAAGCGCCGCTGTTGAGCAAAGCTAAGACTTCGCCGGGTCGGACATCGGCGGGCAGCATTCGGTAGTCGGGGAGGCGTCCCGCGCGTTCGATGTCGAAATAGACATCGCCGGAATCACAGAGGGGGCCGGCCACTTTGTAGTTGGCTGCGGCGGGCGCGGCGGCGCGCGAGGCGGAGATAAGATGGTAATACCACTTGTAATTGTTCATCGAGAGCAGGAGGTTATAACCGGCGTCGGTTAAGAGCCACACGTCGCCGGTTTCGGGGCGGCGTTTGATGTTGCGGACGGTGGTCAGCACGAGTCCGGCGTCGGCGATGATGCTGCGTCCGGGTTCGAGCAGGATCGTGACGCGATCAAGCAAGTGTTCAGCTTCGACATCGCGCGCCTGTTCGCGTGCGACGCGGAGGGCGGCGCTGAGAACGTCAACCGGCTCCAATTCCGCGCCGAGCATCTCGCGCTCGTGTTGCGGCATTTGCTCGGCCTGTGAACGGTCGCGCAAATAATTGACCGGGAGGCCGCCGCCGAGATTGATGTGTTCGAGCGTGTGGCCGGTCTCGCGGTGGAGGCGGACGAGATGCTCCCACATCGCTTTGAAGGCGGCGGCGAACGGCTCGACATCGGGCGTCTGCGATCCGACGTGGATGTGGATGC
>JALZKK010000198.1 GCA_030859285.1 Acidobacteriota bacterium
CGCCCGGAGTTCTTCCGCCCGCACACACAGTCGCCGAGCGGCTCAATCATTTTTGTCGTGCGGGCGGCGAATGATCCGGCGAGCCTGATTCCCGCTATCAGGACGCGCCTCTGGGAAATCAACCGCACGCAGCCGTTCTACTACGTCTCGACGATGGAGCAACTCCTTTCCGATTCGCTCAAGGCGCGTCGCTTCAGTCTGACGCTACTCGGCTCGTTCGCCGTGCTTGCGCTGCTGCTCGCGGTGATAGGCATCTACGGCGTGATGAGTTTCACGACGGAGCGGCGGACGCACGAGATCGGAGTGCGAATGGCGCTCGGCGCGCGCGAGTCGGACGTGTTGCGGCTGATCATCGGACAGGGCATACGGTTGGCTTTCGTCGGCGTCGCGCTCGGTCTCGTCGCCTCGTTCGTCGCGGCGCGATTGTTGACCAGCTTGCTCTATGGGGTGAGCGCGAGCGACCCATTGACCTTTGCCGGAGTCGCGGTATTGCTCGCGGCGGTGGCATTCGTTGCGAGTTACATTCCGGCGCGGCGCGCAACGAAGGTTGATCCGCTCGTGGCGCTGAGGTACGAGTAACAAAGACAGGAGAAGCAAGATGACGACATTGTGGCAGGACGTGCGATACGGGGTTCGCATGTTACTGAAAAATCCCGGCTTCACCTTCGTTGCGGTGGTTGCGCTGGCTCTCGGCATCGGCGCGAATGCATCGATCTTCTCCGTCGTCAACGCGGTGCTGCTGCGCCCTTTGCCCTTTGCGGAAGCAGAGCAATTGGTGATGGTGTGGGAGCGGCGACCGCGGCAAAACCGCGAGTCGGGGCCGGTCGCGCCCGCCGACTTTCTCGATTGGCAAAAGCAGAATCAATCATTCGCTGCGATGGCGGCGTACTCGGCGCGGGCTTTTAACTTGACGGGCGGGGGCGCAGAGCCGGAACAGCTTATCGGGCAACTCGTCACCAACGAGTTCTTCCGAGTCCTCGGCGCGCGAGCCGCGCTCGGTCGCACGCTGCTGCCGGAAGTCGATCTGCCTGGAGGCAATCGCGTCGCCGTGATCAGCCACGGACTCTGGCAGCGTCGTTTCGGCGGCGACGCGGGCGTAGTCGGCAGAACGCTCACGCTTGATGATGAGATTTTTACCGTCGCCGGGGTCATGCCGCCGGACTTTAACTACCCCGACCGCGAAACGGAGTTGTGGGCGAGTCCGCAACGAACTGTCCCCGACGTGATTCTTCCCGGCAATCCCGATCCGGCGACGCTTCGCAGCTTGCACTACCTCAATGTCATCGCCCGTCTCAAGCCCGACGTGACGCGCACGGCGGCGCAGGCGGAGATGGAGACGATTGCCGGACGGCTCGAACAGCAGTACCCGGATGCGAATACGGGACACACGGCGCGCGTCGTCGGGTTGCATGAACAACTCGTCGGCGATGTGCGACCGGTACTCATCGTGCTTCTCAGCGCGGTCGGCTTCGTGCTGCTGATCGCGTGCGCCAACGTCGCCAATCTCTTGCTGGCGCGGGGCGCGGGACGCGAGCGCGAGATGTCCATTCGCACGGCGCTCGGCGCAGGTCGTCTGCGACTCATCCGGCAGTTGCTGACAGAGAGCGTGCTGTTGGCAGTCACGGGCGGCGCGCTCGGTTTGCTGCTCGCGCTGTGGGGGACGGACGCGCTCGTGGCGATTAGTCCTGAGAGTTTTCCACGCCTTCAAGAAATTAATCTCGACGGACGGGTGATCGGCTTTACCTTTCTCACATCGCTGTTGACCGGAGTGATCTTCGGTCTGGTGCCGGCGCTACAAGTATCGAAACTCGATCTGAGCAGCGCGCTCAAGGACGGCGGGCGGGGGAGCGCGGAAGGCTTCGGTCGCCGGCGCTTGCGAGGCGCGCTGATCGTCGCGGAAGTTGCGTTGACGATGGTGCTGCTGGTCGGCGCAGGGTTGATGATCAGAAGTTTTGATCGTTTGCTGCGCGTTGATCCGGGATTCAAGGCGGATCACTTGTTGACGATGGAAGTCTCGTTGCCGCAAGCAAAATACGACGAAAGCGAAGAGCAAACGGCGAACTTCTTCCGCGAAATTATCGGGCGCATCGGCGAGCTGCCCGGCGTCCAATCAGCCGGCGCGACGTGGATATTGCCGCTCAGTGGTCAGGGTGCGGGCAGCGGCTTCGAGATCGAAGGCCGTGATCCGGCCACCGTCAGCGAACGCCTGAACTCGGCGTTCAGTTCCGTCAGCCCCAACTACTTCCACACGATGAGCATTCCCATCGTCAAAGGCCGGGAATTCGGCGACCGCGACACGGCAACCGCGCCCGGCGTCTCGCTCGTTAACGAAACTTTTGCGCGCCGCTACTTTCCCAACGAAGACCCGCTCGGCAAACGCATCAAGCGAAGGGGTGATGATAACGACTGGACGACTATTGTTGGCGTCGTCGGCGATGTGCGGCAATTGGGTCTGGATATGGAACCGCGCGCGGAGATGTTTTTCTCGTACCAGCAGTCTCCTGTTCCCTTCATGAACATCGCCGTTCGCACTGCCACCGACCCGGCGACTTTGGCGACGGCGGTTCGCCAAGAGGTGTGGGCGGTGAACCCGAACCAGCCGGTCGCCAACGTCAGCACGATGAACGAACTGTTGGCGAACTCCGCCGCGCGCACGCGCTTCAACACCTTGCTGCTCAGTCTCTTCGCGTTGATTGCATTGACGCTCGCCAGCGTCGGCATCTTCGGCGTGATGAGCTACACGGTGACACAGCGCACGCGCGAGATCGGCGTCCGCATGGCGCTCGGCGCACAAAGAAGCGATGTGCTTCGACTGGTCATCCGGCAGGGGATGATCCTCGCAGGCTTAGGCATCGTGATCGGTCTCGCCGCCGCCTTAGCTTTGACGCGCTTGATGACGAGCTTGCTCTACGGCGTCTCTGCTACCGACCCCGCGACGTTCACCGGCATCGCCTTGCTGCTCGCGGGGGTGGCGCTCGTAGCTTGTTACATTCCTGCACGGCGCGCGACCAAAGTTGATCCGATGGTCGCACTGAGATACGAGTAAAGCAGTGGCGAGTGACGAGTGATGAGCAAGAGGCTCTTCATCTTGTCACTTGTCACTCGTCACTGGTCACTGCTGTTGAGGTGTGAGTGATGAAAACATTGTGGCAAGACTTGCGTTATGGCGCGCGGACGCTCGCTAAAAACCCGGGCTTTAGCGTCGTTGCGGTGATCGCGCTGGCGCTCGGTCTCGGCGCGAATACGGCCATCTTCTCGGTCTTCAACGCGGTATTGCTCAGGCCGCTACCTTACCCCGAGGCTGATCGTTTAATGATCGTGTACGAGACAAATCTGGCGCGGGGACAGTCAGACGGCGGCGCTTCAATGCCTGATTTCCGCGAGTGGCGTGGGCGCAATCAGAGCTTTGAAAGGATGGCGGCCTTCAATACCGATAGCTACAACATCTCCAGCAACGAGGAACCGGAGCGCATCGTCGGCGCGCAGGCATCAATTGACCTCGTTCCACTGCTCGGTGTCGAACCGGCGCAAGGCCGCGCGTTTCTGCCTGAAGAGGAAATTTACGGCAAGCACCGCGTGGTAATTGTCAGCGAAGAATTGTGGCGAAGGCGCTTCGGTGCGGACGCCAAGCTCTTAAATCAAACCATCAAGCTCAACGGCGAAGTCTTTAGCGTTGTCGGCGTGATGCCGCGCGGCTTCGACTTCCCTGAGCAGAGGGTCATGTTGTGGACGCCGCTCGCGTTGCCGGACGGCAGCCCGCTCAACACGCGCGGCAATTACTGGCTCGGCGTCGTGGGGCGGCTCAAACCGGGCGTGACTGAGGCGCAGACGCAAGCCGATTTAAACAACGTCCACCGTCAGCTTGCACATGATGTCAAAGAGACCGCCGGATACGGCGCGCGTGTCGAATCGCTCCATGAGGCGACGGTCGGTAATGTCCGCACGGCGCTCGTCGTACTCCTAGTCGCCGTCGCCTGCGTGATGCTGATCGCGTGCGCCAACGTCGCCAATCTGCTGCTGGCGCGTGCCGCCGGGAGGCAGAGAGAGGTCGCCATTCGCGCGGCGCTCGGCGCAAACCGCCGGCGGCTGATTCGCCTATTGCTGACCGAGAGCCTGCTGTTATCAATTCTCGGCGGCATCGCCGGACTGCTGTTAGCCGTGTGGGGTGTGGATGCGCTGGTCAGCCTCGAACCTGATTTGCCGCGACTGAACGCGATCCGAGTTGATGGCCGCGCGCTCGTCTTCATGTTCGCCTTGGTGCTGCTGACAAGTCTGCTCTTCGGGATCGCCCCTGCATGGCGGGCGACGAAAATCAATCTCGACGAATCGCTTAAAGAAGGGGGACGCCGCGCGACGGGCGGCGGGCGCGAGTATCGTTTGCTCAATTCACTCGTCGTGGCTGAAATCGCCATCGCACTGGTGCTGCTCGTCGGCGCGGGCTTGATGGTCAACAGCCTGCTGCGCTTGCAGCGTGTCGATCCCGGTTTCAAGGCGAACAACATTTTGACGATGCAACTGGCGCTTCCGAGGTCGAGATACCCGAACGAGCGGCGCGAGTTGACCATCGGGTTTTACCGGCAATTGCTAGAACGCCTCAAGGCTTTGCCCGGCGTCGAAGCCGTCGGCGCGACGACCGCGCTGCCGTTGACGCAGAGCGGTTGGGGCAAGCTCTTCACGCGCGAAGATCGCGCCACGCCGAAATCGCTTGAAGAGATTCCGAGTATTCAATATCGCCAAGTCAGCGCCGGTTACTTCAACACGCTCGGCATTCCTCTCACCAAAGGCCGATTCTTGAGTGAGAGCGACACGAGCGAGTCGTCGCCGGTTGCGGTCATCAACGAAACGATGGCGAAACGTTTCTGGCCGGATGAAGACCCGCTCGGTAAACGTTTCTGGCTCGGCCCGCCCGAAGAGATGGTTCCACCCGGCATCTTGCCGCCAAATTATCGCTTCATCCGCTGGACAATCGTCGGCGTGGTCGGCGACGTGAAGCATCAGGGCTTGAGCCGGTCGGCCAACCCGGAAGCCTACACGCTGCCCGAACAGAGCCTCACCAACGACAGCCCGGCGCGCACGATGTATGTGGCCGTCCGCACGGCGGGCGATCCGACCAGCCTCACCGCCGCCATCCGTCGTCAGGTGCGGGAGTTGGACATAGAACAGCCGGTGGCCGAAGTCGCCACGATGGAGCGACGATTGTCCGAATCGCTCGCGCAGTCGCGCTTCAATGCTTCGCTCCTGACGATCTTCGCGGCGGTCGCGTTCCTGCTGGCGGCGCTCGGAGTCTATGGCGTGATGTCGTATTCAGTCAGCCAGCGCACACACGAGATTGGCATTCGCATGGCGCTCGGCGCGCAAAGCAGCGACGTGCTTCACAGCATTGTCCGGCGGGGAATGCTGCTCGCATTGTTCGGCGTCGGCATTGGCATAGCCGGGGCGCTGGTCTTAACGCGCTTGATGAAGAATTTGCTCTACGGCGTGAGCGCGACTGACCCGTTGACGTTTGCCGCGATTGCGCTGTTGTTAGCAGGCACGGCGTTTCTGGCCTGCTACATCCCGGCGCGCCGCGCGTCGAGAGTCGATCCGATGATCGCGCTGAGATACGAATGATTCGATTGCGGATTAGAGAAAAGCAGGAGGCTGGAGGCAGGAGCAGGAGGCAGGAAAATACAGATTGTTGCCAACTTCTCCTGCCTCCTGCTCCTCTTCTTTCAATCTGCAATCCGCAATCGTAGGAGGTTGTGATGAAGATGCATACCAATAGCTTTTTGTTGATGATATTGCTCGTCGCCGCGCTCCATGTGTATGTCGGGCGCGATGGAGAGAGGGCAGGCGCGGAGGCGACGCACGCGGCAGTTGCATCGTCGGCCTTAGTTGAACCGGACAAGGCTGCGCTCCGCCGCGAGATAGAGGAGCTGAACCGGCGGATGGTCGAGACGATGAAGCGCGGCGACTTGCTGGGCGTCGCGCGTTTCTACGCCGACGACGCGATGATTATCTTTCATCGTGGGCAAAAGATTCAGGGGCGCAAGGCGATTGACGCCTATTGGACGGGCATCAAGGGCGCGAAAGATTGGCAGCTCGATGTGATCGAAGTCGGCGGCAGCCGCGATGAGGTCTATCAAATCGGGAAATCTTCTTTCACGTCCGAAGCAGACGGCAAAGAGAGCAACTACACCTGCGATTTCCTCGTCATCTGGAAGCGACAGGCAGACGGCGCATACAAGATTTACGTGGACATCTACAACTAAGGATGAAGGCGGAAGGATGAAGTAAAGACAAACTGCTTTCACTTCATCCTTCATCCTACCGCCTTCATCCTTCCGAAACGGGGTGCGTGATGGGAACGCTGCTGCAAGACCTACGTTATGGCATTCGGATGCTTCTCAAGTCGCCGGGCTTCACACTCGTCGCCGTGCTGGCGTTGGCGCTCGGGATCGGCGCGAACACTGCGATCTTCACCGTCATCAATGCCGTTTTGCTGCGCCCGCTGCCGCTGCCGCAGTCAGAGCGGTTGATGGAAGTCGGGCGCGGTTTCCCGGACGATCTGTCCTTTGTCGGCGCGGTTGACGATCCGAGATTCCTGTTCTGGCGCGAGCGGAGTCAAGCGTTCGAGGCCATGTCTGCTCATCTGCCGGTGGGCGTCAATCTCTCAGGCGGAACCGATCCCGAATTCGTTCCGGGATTCAGCGTCTCGGTTGATTTCTTTCGCGTCCTCGGAGTGAGTCCGGCCATCGGTCGCAGCTTCACTGCGGAGGAAGACCGCGCGGGCGGCGAGCGCGTCGTCGTCCTCGGCGACGGATTATGGCGGCGGCGCTTCGGCGTGGACGCGGAGGTAATTGGGAAAACAATTTCGCTCAACGGCGAGAGTTACACCGTCGTCGGCGTCATGCCGCCCGATTTCCGATTCACGTTCCCCGCCGATGTCTTCGTCCCGCTGCGACCGGGTCCCGGGAGCGGTAATTCCGGCTACAACTTCAACGTGTTGGCGCGGTTGAAAGCCGGAGTGACGCGCGAGCAGGCATTGGCCGAAATTAAGCTGATCGGCGAAAGGTTAAGAGCCGAAGCGCCGGAATTGATGAGGAAGACAGAGACAGTCAACATCGTGCCTTACCGCGACAGCTTGACGGCGCCCTCGCGGTCGTTGCTGTGGATTCTGTTCGGTGCCGTGAGCTTTGTCCTCCTGATCGCCTGCGCGAACGTCGCCAATCTGCAACTGACACGTTCGGCTGCGAGGCAGAAAGAAATGGCGGTGCGCTTGGCGCTCGGCGCGGGCTGGCAACGCATCGTGCGGCAGTTGTTGACGGAAGCAGTGCTGCTCGCGCTCGCGGGCGGAGCTGTTGGTTTGCTCTTGGCCGTTTGGGGGACCGACCTGTTGACCTCGTTCATTCCTGACAATCTGATCCCGCGCGTTGATGAAATCAGCTTCGATTGGCGTGTGTTCGGATTCACGCTGGCGGCAGCGGTCTTCACCGGCCTCGTCTCCGGGTTGGCCCCGTCAGTTCAGGCGACACGGGTTGATGTGAATCATTCGCTGAAAGAGACCGCCGGCAGAGGAACCGCCGGGGCGGGACGAAACTGGCTGCGGAGCGCGCTGGTCGTTACCGAAGTCGCGCTGGCGTTGGTGTTGCTGGTCGGCGCAATGCTGCTCGTTCGCACCTTCTCGAAGATGCACGAGGTCGAGCCGGGCTTTGACCCGCACAATGTTTTGACGTTTCGCGTCAAACCGAGCGGGCAAAGGTATGAGACGACCGCGCAACTTGCGGATTTCTACCGCCGTGCGACCGAGAGAATCGGAGTTCTGCCCGGTGTGCAAAACGTCGCCGTCACAAACCAACTGCCGCTTGAAGGACAATACAACCTTCCGCTTGAGTTTGCAGATCAACTCGGTCAGATAGAGACCGTGCAATTTCGCCTGATCACGCCGGACTATTTCCGCGTGATGAAGATCGGATTGAAGCGCGGGCGCGAGTTTGCCGAAGCCGATAACGAAGCCGCGCCCAATGTCGCCATCGTCAACGAGACATTTGCGCGGAGGTACTTGTCGAATGCCGACCCGGAAGGGCGGCGAATCCTCGTCGGACGCACTCTCGGAGCGCCGAATCCGCTGCACATCGTCGGAGTGGTGGGCGATACGAAGCAATCCAATTTGAGCAGCCCCGCGCCGCCAGCCGTGTTTGTCCCCGCATCTCAAGTGCAAGCAGGATTGTGGGGATTCTTGAGAAGATCAATGACGATGAGGTTCGTGATTCGCACGGCGAGCGACCCGCTCCGACTGAGCGCGGCAGTGAAACGCGAAATGCTGGGCGTTGATTCCACGCTGCCGGTGACGAACATTCGTTTGATGGATGAAGTTCTCTCTCGCTCGGTCGCACAACAACGCTTCAATATGTTGCTCGTCGGAATCTTTGCTGGTCTCGGTCTCGTGCTGGCAGTGGTCGGCATTTACGGCGTGATGTCTTACGCGGTGGCGCAGCGCACGAATGAAATCGGTATTCGGATGGCGTTAGGCGCGCGCGGCGGCGACGTGTTGAAGCTAGTCGTCGGGCAAGGGATGAAGCTAACGCTCATCGGCGTGGCGATTGGTCTGCTGGCCGCCTTCGCCTTGACGCGCTTAATGAAGAGCCTGCTATTCGGCGTCAGCGCGACCGACCCGGTAACGTTTGCCGCGATTGCGCTACTGCTCGCCGTCGTCGCACTTCTGGCCTGCTATATCCCGGCGCGGCGCGCAACGAAAGTCGATCCGATGGTGGCGCTCAGGTACGAGTGAAGGGATGAGGGATGAAGTGAAAGCAAGCGTCTTTACTTCGTCTCTCGAAAGTGAGATGTGAATAATGACGACTCTGTGGCAAGACATACGGTATGGCGCGAGGATGTTGTGGAAGAATCCGGGATTTACGGTGGTGGCGGTCGCCGCGCTGGCGCTCGGAATCGGCGCGACGACCACCATCTTCTCGATCATCAATGCGGTGCTGCTGCGTCCGTTGCCTTACGCGGAAGCCGAACGGCTCGTGATGGTGTGGATGGATAATCGTCAGATGGGGATGAATGAGGACATCCACTCGTGGCCGAACTTGAATGACTACCGGGAGCAGAACCGTGTGTTTGAAGCGTTGGCCGCGTATCGCGGGGCGAGCGCAAATTTGACGGGCGAGGGCGAGCCGGAGCGCATCTTGGGCGCGGCAGCGTCGGCGAACTTCTTTGAGGTGATGCGCGTTGCGCCGGTCGCGGGTCGCGTGTTTACGGCGGAAGAAGATCGGCAAGGAAGCGACCGCGTGATCCTCATCAGCCATGGTTTGTGGCGGCGACGCTTCGGGGCTGACCCGCAGCTCGTCGGGCGCGACATCTCGTTGAACGGCGTGAACCGAACAGTGATCGGCATCATGCCGCCTGACTTTCGCTTTCCGTCGAGAGAGGCTGAATTCTGGATGCCGCTCGCTGCGCCGCCGCAGTTTACGGCCAACCGCGAAACCTATTGGCTCACGGTCATCGGAAGATTGAGGCCGGACGCGACCTTGGAACAAGCGCGAGCCGAGATGGAGGGAATCGCGCGGCGGCTCGAAGAACAGTATCCGGCGACGAATCGCGGCATGGGCGTCAATCTCGTTTCGTTGCGCGAACAGACAATCGGGCGCGTTCGACCTGCGCTGCTGGTGTTGTTGGGAGCAGTCGGGTTCGTCCTTTTGATCGCGTGCGCGAACGTGGCAAATCTGCTGCTGGCGCGAGCAGGAGCGCGGGAGCGCGAGTTCGCCGTGCGCGCGGCCATCGGCGCGGGTCGTCTTCGCATCATCCGTCAATTGCTCGTTGAGAGCGCGTTGCTGGCGCTCGTCGGCGGCGCGCTCGGCGTTCTACTCGCCGTCTGGGGACTCGACGCTTTGAAACTCGTCGCGCCCGCCGACATGCCGCGACTCGATCAAGTCGGTGTTGACGCGCGCGCTCTCGCCTTCACGCTCGGCGTCGCGTCACTGACCGCGCTTCTCTTCGGCCTTGCGCCGGCGTTGCAAGCGGCGAACGCGAACTTGAGCGACACGCTGAAAGAGGGCGGCAAGGGCGCGATGCGAAGCGTGCGAAGTCGGCGATTGCGCCGCGCTCTTGTCGTCTCGGAGATCGCGCTCGCGCTCGTGCTTTTAATCGGCGCGGGGCTCTTGTTGAAAAGCTTCGCTCGTTTGCAGGCGACCGACTTGGGCTTTCGCACCGAAGGACTCCTGACGGCGCGGCTGCAATTGCCCGCGTCGAAGTACGCTCGGGATGATCAACGCGCCGCGTTCTTCAACCAGCTTCTTGAACGGCTCGGAAGCGTGCCGGGCGTCGAAGCAGCGGGCACGACGACGAGCGTCTTTTTGAGCAGTTTACCGAACTCGGCATACTTCAACATCGAAGGTCGTCCGCGTGTGCAGGCGGGTGAGCGAGTCGAAGTCCCGATTGACACCGTTAGCTCAAACTATTTTCAAACTATCGGTGTGCCCATCACGCGCGGGCGCGCATTCAGCGCGCGGGACTCGCGCGACGCGCCACCTGTCATCATCATCAACGAGACTCTCGCGCGTCGTTTCTTCGCTAATGAAGACCCTCTCGGTCGACGCATCGTTTACGGCGACAATCCTGACCCGGAGCAAAATCCCTGGCGCACAATCGTCGGCGTCGTCGCCGACACGCGCCGCACGGGGGTTGATGCCGAGGTACGTCCCGAAACCTTTTTGCCGATGGTGCAAGACACGCCCGGCGCGATGACGATAGTTGTACGCGCTGCATCGAGCGACCCCGTGCGGTTGGCAAGCATCGTGCGAAACGAAGTCTGGCGCGTTGACCGCGACCAGCCGGTTTACGCCATCAAGACAATGAACGATGTGGTCGCGGGGATGAGCGCGCAGCGACGGCTCAATACGATTCTGCTCGGCATCTTCGCCGTCGTCGCACTCGCGCTCGCTGCCATCGGCATCTACGGCGTGATGAATTACACCGTCACGCAACGCACGCACGAGATCGGCATTCGTCTCGCGCTCGGCGCGCAGCAGCGCGATGTGTTGCGGCTGGTCGTCGGGCAAGGCATGTTGCTCGCGGCTCTGGGCGTTGCGGCCGGTTTAATCGGAGCTTTCGCCTTGACGCGCTTGATGGCGAGCCTGCTTTACGGCGTCAGCACGACTGACCCACTGACCTTCGTCGGCGTCCCCGTGCTGCTCGCCGGGGTCGCGCTCGTCGCTTGTTACCTGCCGGCGCGGCGGGCGATGAAGGTCGATCCGATGGTCGCGCTCAGGTACGAGTAGTTCATGTCAGGGGATAGTTTGTCAGCGGAGGAGAAGAAAATGAGGTGCAGATTGCTTGGCTTGTTCCTTAGCGCGGTAGCTCTTTCCCTCTTCGTTTCACCAGATTTCACTGTGCGCGCGCAGGAGGTGGAGCGATCCGCGCAAGGCTTGCCGGTGCGCGAAGAGATTAACCGCAAGTTTCAATTCGCGCGTTTCGGGCGCGTTGAAGTGTCGGGCATTGCTGGCGGACCGGTGGATATTGAGACGACGGGTGGCAACACAATCGAAGTTCACATCCTTCGTTCGGCACAGACGCAAGCTGAACTTGATTGCTACCGGACAGAAGTCGAGAACACCGCGGATAGTTTGACGATCCGTCACGTGCAGGACGGACGAAGCAGCGTGTGCCGCAGCATTCGCGCCCACCAGCGGGTGCGGTTACGTGTGCCGCGCGCGGTTGATGTCAGCCTCAAGACTATCGGCGGCGCGATCAATGTCAGCGCCATCGACGGCGCATTACGATTAACGGGCATCGCCGGTCACGCGACCGTCGCGCAGGTGCGCGAAGCGGAGATCAACGGACTCGCCAAAGGGTTGACGATGAGCGTCGCGCAACCGGGCGCACGCGGCATCCATGTGAACGGCGTCGTTGGCACAGTCGAACTTAACTTGGCGCGGAATATAAATGCTGACTTAACCGTGAGCAACCTCATTGGTG
>JALZKK010000100.1 GCA_030859285.1 Acidobacteriota bacterium
CGGCACAACTTCAGGAGCTACCACTCGCCGCTGTTTTTAATGTCAGCAATCACCAATACGACAGAGATCAAACGCATCCTCGCGGGCGAGCCGCGAGCGGTGGCGCGTGCGATCTCGAAAGTGGAGGATCACACGCCGGACGCTGCTGCGCTGATGAAGGAGATTTTTCCGCGCACGGGGCGTGGGTTGATTGTCGGCGTGACGGGAGCGCCGGGCGCGGGCAAGTCTTCATTGGTTGATCGGTTGGCTACCCTGTATCGTCAGCGGGGCGAGCGTGTCGGGATCGTCTGCGTCGATCCGTCGAGTCCGTTTTCGGGCGGCGCGATCTTGGGTGATCGGATTCGGATGCAGACGCTCGGACTTGATCCCGGCGTCTTCATCCGTTCGATGGCGACGCGCGGGCATTTGGGTGGCCTGTCGCGCGCGACTGTCGATGCCGTCGCGATCCTTGATGCTGCCGGGTATGAAAAGATCATTATTGAGACGGTCGGCGTCGGACAAGATGAAGTCGAGATCGTCAAGGCGGCGGATGTTTCCGTCGTCGTCCTCGTGCCGGGCATGGGCGATGACATACAGGCGATCAAGGCCGGCATCATGGAGATCAGCGACGTGTTCGTGATCAACAAAGCCGACCGCGACGGCGTGCTGCGAACGGAGAAAGAGTTGGAAGCGATGCTCTCTCTGGCGATGCGCCCGGACTTTTGGCAGCCACCGATTGTGCAGACTGTCGCCACCGAAAACAAAGGCATCGAAGAACTGGCCGAAGCGATTCAGAATTACCGCGACTATCAAAAACAGACGGAAGCGAGCCTCGCCCGCCGCGCGTCAATCGCACGCTGGCGCATCCTCGAACTGTTGCAGGAAGAACTGCTCGCCCGCGTCGTCAACCGTAACGGCGCGGCGGAACGCCTCGACGAACTCGCCCTTGAAGTCGCCGACAAGCGGCGCGATCCATATTCGGCGGTGGAAGAAATCATCGGTGAAGTAGCCAGTAGCCAGTAGCCAGCATGAAGAGATATGCTTTCCTACTGACTACTGACTACTAGCTACTGGCTACTGTTTTATGAGAATCGAACACATCGGAATTGCCACGCCCAAGATTGACGAGGCGTTGAAGTTTTGGCATGACGCTTTGGGGCTGCAAGTGTTGGACGTGGAGGAGGTGGCGGAACAGGGCGTGCGGGTGGCAATGTTGCCAGTGGGCGAGCCGCGTGTCGAATTGTTAGAACCGACAAGCAAGGCTTCGCCAATCGCGAAATTTTTGGAGAAGCGTGGGCCGGGCATTCATCACATCGCGGTGCGGGTTGATGACATTCGTGCGACGCTCCGGCGTTTGCAAGAGCAAGGGGCGCGTTTAATTGACGAGTCGCCGCGTGTGGGCGCGGGCGGCTGTTTAGTGGCTTTCGTGCATCCGTCTGCTGCGGGCGGAGTGCTGCTTGAGCTTGTCGAGCATACTTCGCCGCCGGGCGAGCATCACAAAAGCTGAATAATTTTATTCAGAGAAGGAATCAATAAAGAGATGGCAATTGACGATCACACCAACGATCCAAATAACAAATCAACTGAGCCGACGGAACAATCTTTTGAGACCCAACCTTTAACCGAACCCGCGCCGGCAGTTGAGCCGGTGGGCAACGAGACTGCCGCTAACAATGTGGCTGCTGCTCCGGCCAGAGCGAGAGCCGCTACCGCGTCGTCGGGCGGGATGAAGTCGGCGACGAAAGCGTTGATCGCTGGTGGCGTGGCTGTCGCCTTATCGCTGGGTCTGCTGGCATGGCAGATTCAGGCGAAGCGCGTCCAGCCGGTCAATGTCACTTCGGACGACATGGCGGAGATCGTCAAGACGATGCTGCCGCCGCAGGCCGCCATGCAACTCGCATCGAGCGAGGAGCGGCGCAAAGACCTCGCCACAGAGTTGCGCCAACTGCTCGCCATCGCGCAGGAAGCCAGAGCCGCCGGCATCGCCGATCAGCCGGATGTCAAACGACAGTTGGCGACGATGCGAAACTTCGTCGTCGCGCAGGTCTATGCGAAGAAGCAGCGCGATGCGGGCGTGACTTCGGAAGAGCAGTTAGTTGCTAAAGAGGAGATCGAGAATTTCCTGAAAGAGCCGGGGCAGGGAGAGAAGTTCGAGCAGTTTTTGAAGGACGTGCAGGCGATGGGTTTGATGCCCTCAGCCGGCGACATTCCCGAACAGCAGAAGGAAGAACTCAAGCGTAACATCTGGGCTCCGACGCAGGTTCTCGCGCGCAAGGCGACGGCAGCCGGTGTCGATAAAGAGCGACAGACGGAGCTGTTGATCAAGTTCCAAGAGGCGCAAGTGCTGGCGCAGAAATACGCGCCGCAACTGCTCGACAAAGTGAAGGCTACCGATCAAGAGATCGACGCCTACATCGACGCGCACCCGGAGCTTGATCCGAAGAAAGCGCGCGAGAAAGCCGAGGAAGTTTTGCGGCGTGCCAAAGCGGGCGAAGATTTCGGGGCGTTGGCGAAAGAATTTTCCATCGACGGCAGCAAAGAGAAGGGCGGCGATCTCGGCTTCTTCGGTCGCGGCGCGATGGTGCCGGAGTTTGAACAAGCGGCCTTCAGTTTGCAGCCCGGACAGATCAGCGACATCGTGGAGACGCAGTTCGGCTACCACATCATCAAAGTTGACGAACGCAAGACGGCCACAGGCGAGGACGGCAAAGATGGAGAGCAGGTGAAAGCCCGGCACGTCCTGATCGGCTTTGGCGGTGAGCCGGCCAACCCGTTCGCGCCGCCGCAACCGCCGCGCGAGCAGGCGCGCGCCGCCGTCGAAAAAGAGAAGCGCGAAAAGATCATCGAAGAGATCGCGCAACGCTCGAACGTGACGGTCGCCGAAAATTTCAAAGTCGAAGCGCCCGCCATGCCGCCCCAGATGATGCCGCAAGGCGCGATGCCGCCGCCTCCCGCCACGGGCGATGCAGAGCCGATGGATGAGGGCGCGGTCAAACCCGAAGCCAACGCCCCGTCTGCGAAGCCAAAGAATTAACCACAATGATGGGTGCGGAATGATGAATGAAAAGGACGGCCTGCGTCTCATACATCATTTCGCACTCAGCATTCATCACTTCCTCTATGCAATTCGGCGATTACCGTGTCGAGATCGTGCCGGACGCAGAGTTTCGTTTGGACGGCGGCGCGATGTTCGGCGTCGTGCCGCGCGCGTTGTGGTCGCGCAATTGCCCGCCCGACGAGCAGAATCGGATCAGGCTGAACATGAACTGCTTGTTCGTCGAAGCCGGGCGCGAGCGCATTCTGATCGAGACGGGCATTGGCGATAAATGGAATGACAAGGGAGTAGCGATCTATGGCATCGACCGTCAACGATCTTTGAGTGAATCAGTGCGGGCGATCACTGGCTACAGCGCGACGGAGATCACCATCGTCGTCAATACGCATCTGCACTTCGATCACGCGGGCGGCAATACGATGCTCGACGAGGCTGGCCAAGTCGTGCCGACATTTCCCAACGCACGCTATCTTATTTCGCATGACGAGTACGAACACGCCGAGTTGCCGCACGAACGCGACCGCGCGAGTTATCTGCCGGAAAACTGGCGGCCTGTGCGCGAGAGCGGGCAACTCCAATTGATGCCCGCCGCTTATGAAATCGTGCCGGGTTTGCGGATGGAGACCATCGCCGGCCATTCGCGCACAATGCAGTGTGCGAGATTAGAGCGCGGCGGGCAGACGCTTTTCGGTTTCGCCGATCTCGTCCCGACGCGCTGGCACGTACCGCTCGCTTGGGGCATGAGTTACGATCTCTATCCGGTCGAGACGCTCGAAGCCAAGCAGCGTTTATTGCCGCAGGCCGCGCGCGAAAATTGGCTCTGCCTGTTTTACCACGATCCAGACGCGCCACTGTGTCGGTTAGTGGAAGAAGACGGAAAGCGGCAGGCAGTGAAGGTGTAGTTGCCGATGTGAGATAGCGCCTCCAAGAGAACGCATAATCGCATGACGTAGCGTGAAAAGTTCCTTCAGAAACTCTTGCGTGGGAAGTCGGACACGGATATTTCGTTCGAGGAGTTGTGTCAGTTGCTTCGACATCTTGGCTTTGCCAAGCGCGTTCGCGGCAGCCACCACATTTTTACTCGTGATAAAGTCGAAGAGATTATCAACCTTCAGCCGCAGGGAACGAAGGCTAAAACCTATCAAGTCAGACAAGTGCGAGCTTTGCCCCTCAAGTACCGTTTAGGAGGCGAAAATGATTAGATACGAGGTCATCATTTACTGGAGCGAAGAGGATCAGTTATTCATCGCGGAAGCTCCTGAACTGGCCGGCTGCATGGCCGACGGTGCGACTTATCAAGCAGCCCTCGCTAATGTTGAAGTGATCATTGACGAATGGACCGAAACGGCGAAAGAGCTAGGGCGTGAAATCCCCGAGCCGAAAGGAAAATTAACCTTCGCATGACCACAGCACAGATCGGCATCATCGGTGGCAGCGGCCTCTATCAGATGCCGGAGTTGACAGAGGTTGAAGAGGTGCGGGTCGAGACGCCGTTCGGCTCGCCGTCGGATGCGTTTATCGTCGGGACGCTCGAAGGCGTGCGCGTTGCGTTTCTGCCGAGGCACGGGCGCGGGCATCGTTTCTTGCCGACGGAATTACCGTTTCGCGCGAACATTTATGGGATGAAAC